>NZ_VRVF01000070.1:0-25845 GCF_008040045.1 Methylobacterium sp. WL8
GAACCTTGGGGTGCCCCCGCCCCCAAACCGCAGCCTGCGGCCGCGCCGGAGCCGGCGCCAGACGGCGACGTGTTCACGAAGATCGAGCGGCTCGCCGAGCTTCACGGCCGCGGCGTCCTCACCGAGGCCGAGTTCGCCGACAAGAAGGCCGAGCTGCTCTCGCGGATCTAGCGTCGCCCGCAAAACCCCGCCGCGCCGTTGGGCCACAGGGCGGAACGCACCGCTTTCGGGCGTTCCGCACAGGTCGTTCGAGCCCGCCCGCCCCATATGTCGAAGGCGGCCGCGTTCCGGTCCGCCGGACAGCGTATGGCCACGATCGGCGACCTCCTCGACGTCACCACGATCTACCACGAGCCGGCGGTGGAGACGTTTCCGCGCGGGCGCGAGATCCTTGCGCGCTATCCCGACGCGACGCGCATCGCGGTGCCGTCGCACTGGAACATCCCGGCGCTCCACGGCAACGAAGGCTCGGTGGAGGACTGGGTCCGGATCAAGCGCTCGACCCTGGTGCTCGGCGTGAAGAAGGGGCTGACGATGCGCCCCAACGGGCGCAGCGCCCACTTCATCGCGCCCTCGACCTCGAACGGCTGCGCCATGGCCTGCGCCTATTGCTACGTGCCGCGGCGCAAGGGCTTCTCGAACCCGATCTCGCTGTTCGTGAACGTCGAGGCCGCCTGCGCGGCGATCGCGCGGCACGCCACGCGGCAAGGGGCGCTGCCCGAGCCCGACACCATCGATCCGGCCGCCTGGGTCTACGACATCGGCGAGAACGGCGACCTCTCGGTCGACGCCGCGATCTGCGACAACGTCCGCGACCTCGTCGCCCTGTTCCGCACGCTCCCGAACGCCAAGGGTTCGTTCGCGACCAAGGCCGTGAACCGCGACCTGCTCGCCTACGACCCGCAGGGGCGCACCCGCATCCGCTTCTCGCTGATGCCGGCGCGGATCGCCAAGGTCGTCGACGTGCGCACCAGCCCGGTCGCGGAGCGGATCGCGGCGATCGACGACTTCGTGGCCGCCGGCTACGAGGTGCACGTCAACTTCTCGCCGGTCATCCTCTACGAGGGCTGGGAGGCGGATTGGCGGGCGCTGTTCCAGGAGATCGACGGCACGCTCTCGGACGCCGCCAAGGCCCAGCTCAAGTGCGAGATCATCCTGCTGACGCACAATGCCGGCCTGCACGCGGTCAACCTCGGCTGGCACCCGCGCGCCGAAGACCTGCTGTGGCGGCCCGACATCCAGGAGGCGAAGGTCTCGGAGGGCGGCGGCGCCAACGTGCGCTACCGCGCCGGATGGAAGGGCCGCTGGCTCGCCCGCTTCAAGGCGGTGCTCGACGAGACGATGCCGTACTGCACCGTGCGCTACGCGTTCTGAACGGCGAAATCGAACCGTTCTCGCCGGCCCCGCGTTCCCGTCCGCATTCGGGAGAGCGATCCACCATGAGCGACCACGCACGATACCTGAGCGAGGCGGTGCAGCTTGCCGCCGACAACGTCTGCGACGGGGGCACGCCCTACGGCGCCGTGCTCGTGCGCGGCGACGAGGTCCTGGCCCGAGTCGCCAACAACGTGCACACCACCAACGACCCGACCGGCCACGCCGAGATGGTGGCCCTGCGCGAGGCCAGCCGGCGCCTCAACAGCCGCGACCTGTCGGGGAGCGTGATGTACGCCAGCGGCCAGCCCTGCCCGATGTGCCACGCCGCGATGCGGCTCTCGGGGATACGCGAGGGCTACTTCGCCAACGCCGCCGCGACGGCCGGCGAATTCGGGCTGCTCGGTGCCGAGATCTACGCCGAGCTGTGCCGCCCGCTCGACGAGCAGCCGATGCGGCTGAAGCACCTCGACGTACCGGAGGCCACGGCACCCTACGCGGCCTGGAAGGCGCGCAAGGACCAAGCGTGACGGGGTCCGCCGCGTCGCGTCCCGTCAGTGCGTCCAGGGGGCCGTGCGGTTGAACTTGAAGTTGTCGGAGTAGGACAGCCCCTTGCGCGGGGGCGCCTTCTTCGGCTCCTCGACGCGGTAGGCGATGCCGGCCTTCTTGGCGTAGGCGACTGCGTCCTCCAGCGTCTCGAACTTCAGGTGGACCTGCTGCAGCATGTCGCCCGACCCGGTCCAGCCCATCAGCGGGTCGGTCTCGCGCGGTGCGGTCTGGTCGAACTCGAGGTGCCAGACCTTGGTGCGCGCGGTGCCGGACTGCGACGCGTCCTTGGACGGCTGGAAGATGCGGGCGCTCGACATGGCCTTCAGACACCGCTCCGGAAATCGATGGTCGGGGCGATAGGATTCGAACCTACGACCCCCTGGTCCCAAACCAGGTGCGCTACCAGACTGCGCTACACCCCGACATGCATCGGTCTTACGGGGTCGGCGCGATGCCGGCAAGGTTCGATCGGTGTCGCGGGAGAAGACGCGGTGGCCTTGGACGCGGCGGCCCTAGACGCGGATGTCGAGGAGCTTCCGCTCCATGGCGTCGGAGGCGCGCACGACCGCGGCGTTGGCCGCGAAGGAAGCCTTGTCCTCGATCATCCTGACGGCCGTGCTCGACAGGTCCACCTGGGTGGCGCTCGGCAGGCTCGTCCCGATCTCGGCCACCTGCGTGGCGCTCGACGCGAACCTCTGCGACGCGGCGACGAGGCCGGCACTGCTGATCGATGTCGCGCTGATCATGGATAGCCTCCCCGATGCAGCGACTCAAACCATGCCGCCCGTGAAGGAATCGGCCGCGGAGTGGATCGCATTTGATCGAGTCGGCAGTAACGCCCGGCACACGATTCGCGATGAGGCGATGGCCGACGTGATCCAAGCCGGCCTGACCTGCGCGGTCGTACCTTCGGACCCGCCCGGTTCCGAACGCCGCTTGATCCGCGGCGCATCCGACCCACCTGCGGCATCGAGGGCGCGACGGTCCACGTCACGTGAGGAAGTTTCGATGATCGATCTCTACTACTGGCCGACCCCGAACGGTCACAAGGTGACGATGTTCCTCGAGGAGGCGGGGCTTCCCTATACGATCAAGCCGGTCAACATCGGCAAGGGCGAGCAGTTCGATCCCGGCTTCCTCAAGATCGCGCCGAACAACCGCATGCCGGCGATCGTCGACCACGAGCCGGCCGGCGGCGGTGCGCCGATCACGCTGTTCGAGTCGGGCGCGATCCTGCTCTACCTCGCCGAGAAGACCGGCCGGTTCCTCGCCACGGACCTGCGCGGGCGGCAGGAGGCGCTGCAATGGCTGTTCTGGCAGATGGGCGGCCTCGGGCCGATGCTCGGCCAGAACCACCACTTCTCGCAATACGCCCCGGAGAAGATCCCCTACGCGGTCAACCGCTACGTCAACGAGACCAACCGGCTCTACGGCGTCCTCGACCGGCGCCTGGCCGACCGGGACTACGTCGCGGGCGATTACGGCATCGCCGACATGGCGGCCTATCCCTGGATCGTCCCGTGGGAGAAGCAGGGCCAAAACCTCGACGAGCACCCGAACCTCAAGCGCTGGTTCCATGCGATCAGTGAGCGCCCGGGCACGAAGGCGGCCTACGCCCGAGCCCCGGAGGTCAACCCGGACCACGGCAAGACCATGAGCGAGGACGCCAAGAAGGTGATGTTCGGGCAGACGGCCGGGAACACCAAGCGCTGACGGCGCGACGGACCCGCGTCGTCCAATCAGGGGTTCGCCTCGCGCGACGTGTGGTGATCGAAGCGCGGGTCCCCTCTCCCGGGGGTAGAGGGGGCCGCGTCGGGTTGGGCGCGCCACCCTGATCCGCGGCTGAGCCTGTGAGGCGTCCTACCGCCTCAGCCCATCCAACGGCACCGGTGCTGCGTGCGGCCGGGTCGCCAGCATCCCGTCGATCAGCGCGAGCACCTCGGCCCGGCCGCAATTGGCGGCGGGCTCGAACGGGGTCCAGGTCTGGGTGAAGTCGAGGCGGGCGAACACGTCGCGGTAGTGGCGCAGCTCGTTCGTCGTGAGGGGCACGCCGCGCACGAAGGCCTTGTGCGCCGAGATCGTCACGGCGCGGCGGAAATCCGCGGGGTCGAGTTCGAACTTCAGCGCGTCGCCGCAGAAGCAGATCTTGCGGCCTCGGTCGAACAGCACCGCGTGGCCGTCGAAATGGCCGGCGGTGCGGTGCAGCTCGAGGCCCGGCAGCGGCTCGAGGAAGTCGTCGTAGGGCCACGACACCTGCAGCGCCGCGCTCCAGGTGAAGTCGGCGGCCGGCAGGCACAGCTCCGGGTCGAACCGATCCTGCAGCTGCACCAGCGCCCCGTAGGCGTGCGGGTGCGAGGACGAGAGCACCTGCATGCCCCCGAGGCTCGCGATGTGGTCGAGCGCCGCCTCGCTGAACACCGGGCAACCCTCGAAGCCCATGTTCCCGGCATCCGTGCAGATCAGGTAGCTCGACGGGCCGATCCCCGAGACCGGCTCGTTCCAGAACCGCCAGACGCCCGGCTCGAGCTCCTGCCAATGGCAGGGGAAGCGCTCCTGGGCTTGCCCCTTGGTCCAGAACTGCCAGCCGTCCTGCGGCACCACGTGGCGGGCATCGAGGCACATCGGGCAGGCGGGCGGCGTCGTGAAGTGGCGCTGCCAGAAGCCGCAATTGTCGCAGACGTAGGCCGGCAGATCGAGGGCGCCGGCAAAGGGCAGGTATCCGGGCACGCGTCGCCTCGTGGCAGCAGGGATGGTCGCAGCGCTTCGTAGAACCGTTCCCGATCGCGTTGCAATCGCGAACGGAAGCCCGTCAGGGCCGCGGCAGCAGGCGGCGCGGGGCGCGGGCGACCGCGGCGGCGCTCGCGAGACCCACCAGGGCGATTCCGGCGAAGCCCGCCATCAGCAGGTCGCGCTCGCGGCTGGTCCAGAACGCGGTGCGCGTCGCCTTGGTCCGGTCGCCGAAGCGCCCGTCGATTCCGACGTCGCCCGGCACCGGGGCGTCGAGGTTGCCCACCCGGTCGGCCATGTCCTCGTCGGTCATCTGCTTCGGCCACATCTCGGCGGCCTTCTTGTCGGCGAAGCCCGGGACCAGCGCTTGCGCTGCCGCCATCATCACCGTGCTGCGGCCGACCCAGACCTCGCGGCGCGGATGCTCGGCGGCGAAGACGATCGCCTCGGCGCAGAGGCGGGAATCGTAGACCGGGTCCGGCGCGTTCTGGTCGCGGCCGGTCCGGTTGCGGGTCCACTTGTATTGCGGCGTGTTCACCGCCGGCAGGTAGATCACGCTGAGCGAGACATCGCTCTTGTCGTGGATCAGCTCGCAGCGCAGCGAATCCGTGAAGCCGGAGACGGCGAACTTGGCCGCGCAGTACGGCGCCTGCAGAGCCGCCGCGCGAAACCCTAGGCCCGACGAGACCTGAAGGATCGCCCCGCGGTTGCGCGGCTTCATGTAACGCAGGGCGGCCAGCGTCCCGTAGACCTGGCTGAGATAGGTCGTCTCGGTGACGCGGCGGTACTCGGCCGGCGTGATCCGGTCGGCCGGGCTCACCACCGTCGACATCGCGTTGTTGACCCAGGCGCGGATCGGCCCGAGCTCGGCCTCGATCCGGGCGGCGGCCGCATCCACCGCCTCGGCGTCCGACACGTCGGCGGAGATGGTGAGGACCGGGCGGCCGTAGGCGGCCAAGGCGGCGGCGGTGGAACGCAGGCGGCCCGCGTCGCGGGCGATCACGGCGACCGCCCAGCCGCGGGACGCGAACAGGTGGGCGGTGGCGAGCCCGATCCCGGCGGTGCCTCCCGTGACGACTGCGACCCGTGCCATGCGCGCTCTTCCCCCCGACGTCTTCGCAGCGACAAGCCGTCGCCGCCGAAACGGTTGCGGCCCGCAGGGCGTGCCCAATGGACACGCCCTGCGGGCCGCCGAAGGTCGCCGGTGATCCGGTCAGGCGTGCGCGGGTGCCGCGTGGGCCGGGGTGCCGCCGTGGCCGTCGTCGGCCTTCTTGCCGCGCTTCCGTCCGATCCAGATCACGATGTTCCGGATCATCACGTAGAAGACCGGCGTCAGGAACAGGCCGAAGAAGGTCGCGCCGATCATCCCGAAGAACACCGCCGTGCCGAGCGCCTGACGCATCTCGGCGCCGGGGCCGGTGGCGATCACCAGCGGCAGCACGCCGAGGATGAAGGCGAAGGCGGTCATCAGGATCGGGCGCAGGCGCAGGCGGCAGGCCTGGATCGCGGCGGCGACCGGGCCCTTGTGCTCGGCCTCCTCGATGTCGTGCGCGAACTCGACGATCAGGATGGCGTTCTTGGCGGCCAGGCCGATCAGTACGATCAACCCGATCTGGGTCAGGATGTTGTTGTCCTGGCCCCGCAACTGCACGCCAAAGAGCGCAGCGAGCACGCCCGTCGGCACCACCATCAGGATCGAGATCGGCAGCGCCCAGCTCTCGTACTGGGCGGCGAGCACCAGGAACACGAGCAGGATGCCCAGCGCGAACACGTAGACCGCCGTGTTGCCGGTGGCCTTCTGCTGGTAGGCGATCTCGGTCCAGTCGTAGGCGTAGCCTTCCGGCAGCGCCTTGGCCGCGATCTGCTCCATGGCGGTCAGCGCCTGGCCGGTCGAGACGCCGGGCTTGGCCACGCCCTGCACCGGCACCGAATAGTACAGGTTGAAGCGCTGCACGATCTGCGGGCCGGCCACGGTGCGCAGCGAGGCGAGCGTCCCCAGCGGCACCAGGGCGCCGGTGGAGGAGCGGACCTTGATCTGCGAGATGTCCTGCTGCGAGGTCCGGTAGGCGGCGTCCGATTGCAGGCGCACCTGGTAGATGCGGCCGAGCGTGTTGAAGTCGTTGACGTAGGCGCCGCCGAGATCCGCCTGGACCGAGGCGAAGACGTTGGCCAGCGGCACGTTCAGCATCCGGGCGATCGTGCGATCGATGTCGAGGTAGAGCTGCGGCGTGTCGTTGCCGAAGGTGGTGAACACCCGCTGCACGTCGCTGCTCTGGTTGGCCTGGCCGATCAGCTCGCCGGCGGCCGCCAGCAGCGGGCCGGTCTGCGAGGATTGCCGGCTCTCGATCTGCATCTTGAAGCCGCCGCCGTTGCCGAGGCCGCGGACCGGCGGCGGCGGGATGACGATGACCCGCGCCTCCTGGATGTTGGCGGTGGCCTTCAGCACGTCGCCGGTGATGACGGCCGCGCTGCGCCCGTGGACCGCCCGCTCCTTGGCGCCGGCCAGCGTGATGAACATCACGCCGGAGTTGGTGGTGTTGGTGAAGGTCGCGCCGTCGAAGCCGGCGATGATGACCGTGTTGGTCACGCCGTCGATCTTGCGCGCCTCCGCCGCCGCCCGATTCACCACCGCGGTGGTGCGGTCGAGCGAGGCGCCCGCCGGCAGCTGGACCACGCCGATCAGGTAGCCCTGGTCCTGGTCGGGGATGAAGCCCGTCGGCGTCGTCTGCACGAGGTGGATCGTGCCGAAGATGACGAAGCCATAGAACACCATCACCGCGACGATGCCGACGGTGTAGCCGGTGAGCAGGCCGACGATCCGGGCGTAGCCGTTCGAGAGCGCCTCGAAGCCGCGGTTGAACTGGTCCGCGAGCCACGCGATGAACCGCGTCAGGAAGAACTTCGGCTTCTTGCGGGCGTGGTGGGGCACCAGCAGCAGCTTGCAGAGCGCCGGCGACAGGGTCAGCGAGTTGAAGGCAGAGATGATCGTCGAGGCGGCGATCGTCAGCGCGAACTGCTTGTAGAACTGGCCCGAGATGCCGGGGATGAACGCCGTCGGGATGAACACCGCGGCCAGCACCAGCGCGATGGCGACGACGGCCGAGCCGACCTCGTCCATGGTCTTGTGCGCGGCCTCGCCCGGCGAGAGCCCCTCCTCCATGTTGCGCTCGACGTTCTCGACCACGACGATCGCGTCGTCGACGACGATGCCGATGGCGAGCACCAGCCCGAACAGGGTGAGGTTGTTCAGCGAGAAGCCGAAGGCCGACATCGCCGCGAAGGTGCCGACGAGCGAAACGGGAATCGCGATCACCGGGATCAGCGCCGTGCGCCAGCTCTGGAGGAACACCAGGATCACGATCACCACGAGGCCGACCGCCTCGAACAGGGTCTTGTAGACCTCCTGGATCGACTCCTCGATGAACTCGGTCGGGTTGTAGGCGATGCGGTACTCGACGTCGGGCGGGAAGTTCTTCTTGAGGTTCTCCATCACCTTCTTGACGGAGGCGGCAGCGTCGAGCGCGTTGGTGCCCGGGCGCTGGAACGCGCCGATGCCCACCGCCGGCGTGGCGTTCAGGAAGGAGTTCGTGGTGTAGTCCTTCTGGCCCATCTCGGTGCGGGCCACGTCCTTCACCCGCACGAGGCGGCCGTTGGTGGCCTTCACGATGACGTCGGCGAACTCCTCCGGCGTCTGGAAGCGGCCTTGCGACTGCACCACGAGCTGGAACGCCTCGCCGGTCTTGGCCGGCGGCGCGTTGAGGGCGCCGGCGGCGACCTGCACGTTCTGCTCCTGCAGCGCCGCGGTCACGTCGGTGGTGGAGAGGCCGTAGGCGGCGAGCTTGTTCGGGTCGAGCCAGATGCGCTCGGCGTACTCGTTGCCGCCGAAGATGGTGATGTCGCCGACGCCGTCGAGGCGAAGCATCTCATCGCGGATGTTCAGGTAGATATAGTTGGCCAGATAGTTCTGGTCATAGGTCTTGTTCGGCGACAGCAAGTGCACGACCAGCATCAGGTCGGGCGATGCTTTACGCACGGTGACGCCGAGGTTGCGCACGTCAGGCGGCAGGCGCGGCTGGGCCACCGAGAGCCGGTTCTGCACCAGCACGTTGGCGATATCGAGGTTGGTGCCGACCTTGAAGGTGACGGTCAGCAGCATGTTGCCGTCGTTGGTGGACAACGACGTCATGTAGAGCATGTTGTCGACGCCGTTCACCTCCTGCTCGATCGGCGTCGCGATCGTCGCGGCCACCGTCTCGGCGTTGGCGCCGGGGAAGCTCGCGCGCACGGTCACCGTCGGCGGCACGATCTCGGGATATTGCGAGACCGGCAAGCTCTCGTAGGCGACGAAGCCGAGGAGCAGGAAGATGATCGACGTGACCGACGCGAAGATCGGCCGATCGACGAAGAAGTGGGCAAAACGCATCGGTCAAACCTCTGGGTCGCCGCCCCTCGCGGAGCCGGCCACCGGCGTCGTCGATGGCGCCGCACCGGTCGGGACCGGTGCCGCTCGTCGGCTCGAGACCGCCGGGCGGCCTCGGGTCTTGCTACGCCTCAGGTCTCGCGCGGCCTCAGGTCTTATGAGCCTCAGGTCTTGTTAACCCTAGGTCTTGTTAACCCTAGGTCTTGCTCGGCGGCAGCGTGGTCGATTCCGGCGTGACCTTGGCGCCGGGGCGCACGCGGGACGTGCCGTTGACCACGATGGTCTCGTCGCCCTTCAGCCCGTCGCGGATCACGCGGTAGCCGTCGACCTTGGGTCCGAGCTTCACGTCCCGGGAGCTCACCGTCCCGTCCTCGGCGACGAGGTAGACGATGCGCTTGTCCTGGTTGGCGGCGACCGCCTCGTCCGGGATCAGGACGCCCTGGAAGGGCTTCGTCGCGGGCATCGAGACGATGCCGAACAGGCCCGGCTTGATGAAGCCGTCGGCGTTCTCGACCGTGGCGCGCAGGAGGATCGTGCCGGTCGCGTTGTCGACGCGGTTGTCGACGAAGTCGAGGGTGCCCTTGCGGGTCGGCTTGGCCTCGCCCGACAGCGCGATCAGGATCGGGACGCCCTTGCCGCGCTGGGTCTGGCCCATGCCGATGCCGAGCGAGCCCTGGTATTTCAGGAACGACTTCTCGTCGACGGTGAAGGAGAAGTAGATCGGATCGAGCGAGACGATGGTGGTCAGCATCGTCTGGTCGGTGATGACGATGTTGCCCTCGGTGACGAGGCGCTGGCTGATCCGCCCGTTGATCGGCGACTTCACTTCCGAGAAGTCGAAGTTCAGCTGGGCGTTGCGGAGCGCCGCCTCGGCGCTGTCCACGTCGGCCTGCGCGGTCTGCGAGGCCTGCCGGCGCTGGTCGGTGACCTGCTCGGAGATATTGCCGCCCTTCGACAGGGTCTGCGCGCGCTCCAGGTCGGTCTGCGAGAACGACAGCCGGGCCTTCGCGGAGGTCAGCGAGGCCTGCGCCTGCTCCAGGGCCGCCTTGTAGGGGCGCCGGTCGATGACGAAGAGCACGTCGCCCTTCTTCACCGTGGCGCCGTCGGTGAAGTTGATCTTCTCCAGGTAGCCGGTCACCCGCGCCCGGACCTCGACGAACTCGATCGGGTCGAAGCGGCCGGTATATTGGTCCTGCTCGATGATCTCGCGGACCACGGGCTTGGCGACCGTCACCTTCGGCGGCGGGCCGCCCGGCGCCTGGGCGCGGGCCTGCGGCGCGGAGAGCGCCGCGGCGATCACGATGAGGCTTGCGAGCCGACGCTTGTACATGGATGGTTCCCCAGCAGCCCGCCACCTATTCCCCGAAGCGCACACAGGTTGTGCGCCGCCGCACATGGCTTCGCCGCCGCGAGACGAACGACGCGCGCGGTGCGACGCTTCGACGGACCTACTCAATCGCTTCACCGGCCGCCGACCAGTCGCGGTAGCCGCCCTTGTAGTGTTCGTTCAGATCGAGCCCGGTCGCCTGCATCGCGTCGAGCGCGTGGACGGAGCGCACGCCGGAGCCGCAGGAGAAGACCGGGCGGCGCCCGTCCGCCTCGATCAGCGCGGCGACCGCCGTCGGGTCGAAGGTCGAGAGCGGGTGCATCACCGCGCCGGGGATGTGGCCGTTCTCGTATTCGTGCGGCTCGCGCACGTCGATCACCAGCATCGAACCGTCGGCGAGGCCCTGCTTGATCGCATCGCGGTCGAGGTCGACAACACGCATCGGTCGATTTCCTGGGAGAGAGGCCGGCTGCGCGGGCACCGGCGCGCGGGCTGACGCTTTCCCTTATTCGTCAGCCGCCCACGGCGCAACACGCGCCCCCCATCCAGGGCGTGGGCTGCGGATCAGAGTGCGGCCAGCAGCACGTCGGCCGGCTTGAAATGCGCGGGCCAGCTCGGGGCGACGTAGCCGTCGAGGCGCCGCGCCAGAGCTTCGCGATGTTCGCCCCCCGGACGGCTCAAGTCCTCCACCGCCCGCCGCCAGCCGAGCCCGTCGAGGGGATCGAGGAAGTCGGCGAAGCCCGCGCCGATCTCGCGGTGGACCGCGATGTCGGAGGCGACCACCGGCACGCCGGAGGCTGCGGCCTCGACGATCGGGATGCCGTAGCCCTCGGTGAAGGAGGGCATCAGCAGGGCGGTGCAGCTGCGCGTCAGCGCGGCGAGGCCGTGGGTCGAGAGGCCCGAGACCTCGACGACGTGCGGGCGGATCGACTCGCAGCGCTCCAGCAGGTCGACGACGTTCTCCGCCTCCCAGCCGCGGCGCCCGACGAGCACGAGGCGGGGCGTGTCCGGGCCGTGCCGTTCGACGAGGTCGCGCCAGAGGTGCAGCAGCAGCAGGTGGTTCTTGCGCGGCTCGATGGTGCCGCAGACCAGGAAGGTCGGCCGGTCGGGCGCGAATCGCGGCCCTTCTCGCCCGAAGGCCGGCTCGACGCCGAGATGGCCGACCGCGAGCGGCGGCCGCCCGAACCCGTCGGCGGCAAGATGCGCCAGCGTCCGCTCGCCGGTGTCGGCCGAGTTCACGATGATGGCGGCCGCGTGCCGCCCGATGGTCCGCATGCGCAGGCGGTGGCGTTCGGCCTCGCCCGTCCGGCCGTATTCGGGATGGGTGATCGGGATCAGGTCGTGGACGAAGAACACCGGCCGCACGTCGGCGCGGGTGTAGAGCCAGTCGAACCGCTCCGGCTTGTCGAGGCGCAGGTGCGAGGTGTGGAGATAGAGGCTGCCCTCGGGCAGGGCCGCCACCGGTGCGGCGCGAAAGATGCCGAGCACGGTCTCCGCCTGGATGCGGCGGCGACGGAGCGTGCTCGATCGCGTGGGGCCGCGCCCGGCGGCGACGTCCGCCGGCCGGCCGGCGAGCCGCGCCTCCAGGCGGCGGTAGACCGGGTCGGATTCGGCCGCCACGTCCTCGATCCACCCGGCCGCGACCGCCTCGACGATCCGGGACGCATGCGCCCGGTCGAGCACGCGCGGCCCGAGCCCGGTCGAGACCAGCCCGAAGCGCGGCCCCGCGCCCGCGAGCACGTGGCGGGCGTAGGCGAGGTCGACCCGGTCGATCCCCGACGGGCTCGCATGGCGCAGACGGGTGACGAGGCGGGTGAGGTCGAAGGCGATCGGCCGTATGGTCATGATGCTCCGCTCGGCCGTCCGAGGCCGTGGCGGGTGTTAGCCGGCGGGCGGACGGAGGGCCAGCGGAGCCGGGTTCGAGGGCTGGCGGATCGACGGTGCTCGGCGAAACGTCCGCCCCTCAATACGTCCAGCGCTGGGCCTTCGAGACCAGGAAGTCGCGGAACGCCTGGACGCGGGCGACGGTTCGCATCTCCTCGGCGTAGACGAGGTAGCTCTCCAGCGTCGGCATCTCGCTCTCGCGCAGCACCTGGACGAGGTGGTCGTCGCCGTCGACGGCGTAGTCCGGCAGGATGCCGATGCCGGCGCCGGTCTCCATCGCCCGCTGCAGCGCGCCGATGTTGTTGACGGTGAAGGCGACCGGGCGGCGCTCGCGGCCCTCGCGGCCGACGTTGGCGAGCCAGTGCGCGGCCAGCAGGTAGGACGGCTCGTTGCCGCCGAAGGAGACGAGCCGGTGCTCGTCGAGGTCCTCGACGGTCTTGGGCTCGCCGAAGCGCTTCACGTAATCCTGGCTGGCGAAGGCGTGGTAGTGCACCGTGAACAGCCGGCGCTGGATCAGGTCGGGCTGGGCCGGGCGGCGCATGCGGATGGCGACGTCCGCCTCGCGCATGGCGAGGTCGAGCTCCTCGTTGGTGAGGATCAGCTCGATCCGCACGTCCGGGTACAGGTCGAGGAACTCGGCGACGCGTTGCGCCAGCCAGGCGGTGCCGAGCCCGACGGTGGTGGTCACCTTGAGGTCGCCCGATGGCCGCTCGCTGGTCTCGACCAAGCGCGCGCGGGTGTTCTCCAGCCGCAGCTTCATGTCGCGCGCGGCGCGGAACAGTAGGTCGCCCTGTTCGGTGAGGATCAGTCCGCGGGCGTGCCGGTGGAACAGCGGCGCCTTGAGCTCGCGTTCCAGCGCGCTGATCTGGCGGCTGACCGCGGATTGGCTGAGGCCGATGTCGTCGCCGGCACGGGTGAAGCTGCCGGCCTCCGCCACGTTGAGGAAGATCCGGATCTTGTCCCAATCCACGGCGAGACTCCCTCACGCAAACCGACGGTGCCGGGGCGCGCAGGCTCCGTCACGACGCCTGCCACTCATGCGTCCTGGGCATGGTCGCGCGCAAGGCGCGGCACAAAGAAAATGTTGACAGAACCGTCAAGCGGGTTCGATCCGCGCAGTCGTGCCCCGCCCGAATGCGGATTCGGGAGGGCGGATGGACGTCCGGCTACTCGGCGGCCGCCTGGACCGGGCTTTCGCCGATGTCGAGGTTGGCGAGGTACTTCTCCGCCTCCAGCGCGGCCATGCAGCCCATGCCGGCCGCGGTGATCGCCTGGCGGTAGACGTCGTCGGTGACGTCGCCGGCCGCGAACACGCCGGGGATCTCGGTTTCGGCGGTACCGGGGCGGACGCTGAGATAGCCGCCGTGGCGCATCGTCAGCTGCCCCTCGAACACCTCGGTCGCGGGCTTGTGGCCGATCGCGACGAACACGCCGTCGACCGGCACCTCGCTGGCCTCGCCGGTGCGGGTGTCCTTGAGGCGCAGGTGGGTCACCGACGGGGCGGGGCTGGTGGTGCCGCAGATCTCGTCGATCTCGCGGTTCCACAGCACCTCGACGTTCGGGTGCTTGAACAGGCGCTCCTGCAGGATGCGCTCGGCGCGGAACGCGTCGCGGCGATGGATCACCGTGACCTTCGAGGCGAGGTTGGCGAGGTAGAGCGCCTCCTCCACCGCGGTGTTGCCGCCGCCGACCACCGCCACCGGCTTGCCGCGGAAGAAGAAGCCGTCGCAGGTCGCGCAGGCCGAGACGCCGCCGCCCTGGAACTTGGCCTCGGAGGGCAGGCCGAGCCACTTCGCCTGCGCGCCGGTGGCGACGATCAGCGCGTCGCAGGAATAGGTCTCGCCCGAATCCGCCTCGAGCCGGAACGGGCGCACCTTGAGGTCGACCTTGGTGATGTACTCCGACAGGATCGTGGTGCCGACGTGCTCGGCCTGGAGCCGCATCTGCTCCATCAGCCACGGGCCCTGGATCGCCTCGGCGAAGCCCGGATAGTTCTCGACGTCGGTGGTGATCATCAGCTGGCCGCCGGGCTGGAAGCCCGAGATCATCAGCGGCTGGACCATGGCGCGGGCGGCGTAGATCGCGGCCGTGTAACCGGCCGGCCCCGAACCGACGACGATCAGCCTGGAATGGGTGTGGGCCATGGCGTCCTCTACTTCCTAGCTCTAGAGCATTTTCCGTGATCCCTGGATCACGGGGAATGCTCCAACCTACTGTGTGGTCGCATTTCCTTCACGCGAGCCGGCATCCACCTCGCATGAAAATGCTCTAATCCAGGCGATCCTGCGTCACGCTCGCGCCGTGCGCCGCGCGGAAGGCGGCGTAGCCGTCGGCCAGCGCGCGCGCGATCACCGGCGTCGCATCGATCGGCTTGTACGCGAGCGGCTCCAACCGCCCGGTAAACGGGCGCAACGCCCCGGCCATCGCCAGCCCGGCGAACATCCGCCGATGGCGGATATAGGTACGCGGCAGGTCGAACAGCAGCACCGGCGCGCCGGTGGAGACCGCCTCGCTGACCATGTTGGCCGAATCCGAGGTCACGACGATGGCGTCGGCCAAAGCCAGCATCGCGACGTAGGGGTTGTCGCCGCCGCCGTCCCAGAGGAAGCCGCCGGTCTCGGCGACGAGCGTGCGGATCGCGTCGCGCAGCGGGTCCGGCGTGCGGCGCGAGACGGTGACCATCAGGCGGCAGCCGGAGCCGGCGAGCTTGCGCAGGTCGCCGACGAGGCGCTGCATGTCGAGGGCGCGATAGCTCAAGTGCCGGCTGTCGCCGCCGATCAGCACCGCGACGCGCGGCCCGTCCAGCGCCGACAGCCGCGGGTCCGGCCGGGCGCGGGCCGCCGCGATCCGCTCGGCGGTGACCAGGTGCGGCGCGGTGAGCGTGGTGAAGACGTTGGGGCCGCGCAGGTCGTCGTAGTCGGGCACCCAGATGAAGTCGGCGCTGTCGTGCCCGGTGCGCGGGTCTTTGAGGAAGGCGGTGAAGGTGCGGCCCGCCGCCGCCCGGCGCATGGCGCGGAGATACGGCACCGCGCGGCGCCCCGAGGCGATCAGGATGTCGGGATAGGGGCCGGCCAGCGCGCCGCGGCGGCGATACGGCCCCTGGCGCGGGTCGATCGGCCCCCACGGCGCCGTCCAGCCGAACGGGCCGTTCGCCGGCACGCGGCGGATCTCGTAGGACAGGCCGAGGGTTTCGGCGATGCCGACGCACTGGTTCTCGTCGCCGGCCTTGCCGTCGGTGACGATCCAGGCGCGGGCGCCGGCCAGGGCCGGGCTGGGAAGCGTCTCGCTGGGGGCGGCCACGTCAGTCGGCGGGCAGGTTGCGGACGAGCCAGTCGGCGTAGATGTCGGCGATGGCCGTGACGCGGCGGCGCTCGGATTGCGGGTCGTACCAGGCACCGCCGAAGCTCGACGGGGTCGCCGTGAGCTGCGGGTGGCGGCCGAGCACCGCGCCGTCCCGGGCGACCAACAGGGCCTCGCCGTCGAGGTAGTCGTTCTGCGAGCCGCCGCCGAAGCCGGAGCGGCCGTTGGTGCCGCCGCCGGCATAGGGCCGCAGCGAGAAGCCGCGCACCAGCACCACGAGGCTGGGGCCGCGACCGCCGAGGCGGCTCGCGAAGCGGCTGCGCAGGGCCGCGGTCAGGTCCGCGCGGAGCGCCTCGGCCTGCGCGCCCGCACCGAGCGCCAGGAGGGGGCGCACGTCGACGCGCACGTCCGCGAAGCGCTCGCCGCGCAGGCTCGGAAAGTCACCGGCCCGGGCGGCGACGGCAAGCGCCGACGCGGCGAACGCCGAGAGGGCGAGCAGCCCGGCGATCCGGCGTCGCGCCATCCGCACCGGTCAGGCCCCGTACCGGATGCCGACGACCTCGTAGGACTTGCCTCCGCCGGGCGTCGTCACCTCGACGGAATCGCCGACACCCTTGCCGATCAGCGCCCGCGCGATCGGCGAGGTGATCGAGACGCGGCCCGAATGCACGTCGGCCTCGGGTTCGCCGACGATCTGGTAGGTCTTCTCTTCCTCGGTGTCGTCGTCCAGGAGCTTCACGGTGGCGCCGAACTTGATCTTGTCGCCCGAGAGCTTGGTGACGTCGATGATCTCGGCGCGGGAGATCAGGCTCTCCAGCTCGAGCACGCGGCCCTCGTTGTGGGACTGCGCCTCCTTGGCGGCGTGGTACTCGGCGTTCTCGGAGAGGTCGCCGTGCGCGCGCGCTTCGGAGATCGCCGCGACGATGCGCGGGCGCTCCACCTGCTGGCGGTGCTTCAGCTCCTCCTCCATGGCTGCGAAGCCACGCACCGTGATCGGAACCTTGTCTATCGCCATCGTCTCGCGCCACAATGAAGAGGCCCGGCCGGACGCGGCGATGCCGCGCCCTCCGGGCCAGATTCCAACAACCCGTCCGAACGCGTGTCTCGCGATCGGTTCGAAACGTCGTGTCGCCGCCCGGCTTCAGGCTGCGAAGTATTCCTGCAGGGCGCGGACCCGAAGATCGCCTTCGAGATAGGCCTGAATGCCCTCGGCCGCCGCCATCGCTCCCGCCAGAGTGGTGTAGTACGGCACCTTATGCAAGAGGGCCGCCCGGCGCAGCGAGCGCGAGTCCGACAGCGCGCCCGCGCCCTCGGTGGTGTTCAGGACGAGCTGGATGTCGCCGTTCTTGATCGAGTCGACCACGTGCGGCCGGCCCTCCAGGACCTTGTTCACCCGGTCGCAGGCGACGCCGTTCTCGACGAGGTAGCGCTGGGTGCCCCCGGTGGCCACGATCGAGAAGCCGAGGCCGGCGAGCAGCCGGATCGAGGGCAGGATGCGGGCCTTGTCGCCGTCGCGCACCGAGACGAACACCGTCCCCGAGCGCGGCACCTTGGTGCCGGAGCCGAGCTGGCTCTTGGCGAAGGCGACGCCGAAGCCAGCGTCCAACCCGATGACCTCGCCGGTGGAGCGCATCTCCGGCCCGAGCAGCACGTCGACGCCGGGGAAGCGCGCGAAGGGGAACACCGCCTCCTTCACCGCGATGTGGTTCAGGACCTTCTTCTTCAGGCCGAACGTGGCCAGGGCCTCGCCGGCCATCACGCGTGCGGCGATCTTGGCGATCGGCTCGCCGATCACCTTGGCGACGAAGGGCACGGTGCGGGACGCACGCGGGTTCACCTCCAGCACGTAGATCGCGCCGTCCTTGATCGCGTACTGCACGTTCATCAGGCCGCCGACCTTCAGCGCCAGCGCCATCGCCTTGGTCTGGCGCTCGAGCTCGGCGATGGTCTCGGGCGAAAGCGAGCGCGAGGGCAGCGAGCAGGCCGAATCGCCGGAATGGATGCCGGCCTCCTCGATGTGCTCCATGATGCCGGCGATGAACACGTCGGTGCCGTCGCAGACCGCGTCCACGTCGATCTCGACCGCGTCCGACAGGTAGCGGTCGAACAGCAGCGGGTTCTTGCCGAGCACCGTGTTGATTTGACCGGTCTTGTCGTTCGGGTAGCGCGACTTGACCTCGGACGGGATCAGGCTCGGCAGCGTGTCGAGCAGGTAGTCGGCGAACTGCGTCTCGTCGCGGATGATCGCCATGGCGCGGCCGCCGAGCACGTAGCTCGGCCGCACCACGAAGGGCAGGCCGAGGTCGGCGGCGACCATCCGGCCCTGCTCGACCGAGTAGGCGATGCCGTTCTTGGGCTGCTTCATCCCGAGCTTGTCCAGCAGCCGCTTGAACTGGTCGCGGTCCTCGGCGAGGTCGATCGCGTCCGGCGAGGTGCCGAGGATCGGCACGCCGGCGGCTTCGAGCGCGCGGGCGAGCTTCAGCGGGGTCTGGCCGCCGAACTGCACGATGACGCCGTGGAGCGTCCCGTTCTGCCGCTCGGTCTCGATGATCTCGAGCACGTCCTCCTGCGTCAGCGGCTCGAAGTAGAGCCGGTCGGAGGTGTCGTAGTCGGTCGAGACCGTCTCCGGGTTGCAGTTGACCATGATGGTCTCGTAGCCGGCCTCCGACAGCGCGTAGCAGGCGTGGCAGCAGCAATAGTCGAACTCGATGCCCTGGCCGATCCGGTTCGGGCCGCCGCCGAGGATGATGACCTTCTTCGCGTCCGTCGGCCGGGCCTCGTCGGCGACCTCGCCGGCGAAGGGGGCGACGTAGGTCGAGTACATGTAGGCGGTCGGCGCCTTGAACTCGGCGGCGCAGGTGTCGATGCGCTTGTAGACCGGCCGCACCTTCAGGGCGTGGCGCGCCTCGCGCACCGCCGGCTCGTCGGTGCCGGCGAGCACCGCGAGGCGGGCGTCGGAGAAGCCGGCGGCCTTGAGCTGGCGGAACGCGCCCGGCGTCGTCGGCAGGCCGTGCGCCTTCACCCGGTTCTCCAGGTCGATGATGCCCTGCAGCTGCTCCAGGAACCACGGGTCGATCTTGCACGATGCGTGGACCTCGGCGTGGCTGATGCCGAGGCGGAGCGCCTGCGCGACGTTGAGCAGCCGGTCCGGCGTCGGCGTGCCGATGGCAGCCTTGATCGCGTTGTGGTCGTCGCCCTTGCCCAGCCCCTCGATCTCGATCTCGTCGAGCCCGGTCAGCCCGGTCTCGAGCGAGCGAAGCGCCTTCTGCAGCGACTCGGCGAAGCATCGGCCGATCGCCATGGCCTCGCCCACCGATTTCATCGCGGTGGTGAGCGTCGGCTCGGCGCCGGGGAATTTTTCGAACGCGAACCGGGGGATCTTGGTGACGACGTAGTCGATCGTCGGCTCGAACGAGGCCGGGGTCGCGCCGCCGGTGATGTCGTTGGCGATCTCGTCCAGGGTGTAGCCGACGGCGAGCTTGGCCGCGACCTTGGCGATCGGGAAGCCGGTGGCCTTCGAGGCGAGCGCGGAAGAGCGCGAGACGCGCGGGTTCATCTCGATGACGATCATCCGGCCGGTGGCCGGGTCGATGGCGAACTGCACGTTCGAGCCGCCGGTCTCGACGCCGATCTCGCGGAGCACCGCGAGCGAGGCGTCGCGCATCACCTGGTATTCCTTGTCGGTCAGCGTCAGCGCCGGCGCGACGGTGATGGAATCGCCGGTGTGGACGCCCATCGGGTCGATGTTCTCGATCGAGCAGACGATGATGCAGTTGTCGTTCTTATCCCGAACGACCTCCATCTCGTATTCCTTCCAGCCGAGCACCGATTCCTCGATCAGCACCTCGTTGGTCGGCGAGGCGTCGATGCCGCGCTCGACGATGTCGAGGAACTCCTCGCGGTTGTAGGCGATGCCGCCGCCGGTGCCGCCCATGGTGAAGGACGGCCGGATGATCGCCGGCAGGCCGACCTCGGCGAGCGCGATCAGCGCCTGGCCGAGCGCATGCTCGATGTAGCGCTTGCGCCGGTCGCCCTCGCCCGCATGCCAGGTCTTCTCGAAGGCGGCGATCGCCGCGTCCCGCTCCGCGCCCGCGGGCCATTGGCCCTCGATGCGGGCGATCTCGGCGAGGCGCTTGTCGCGGTCGGCCTTCTTCGGGGCGGAGGCGTTGGCGAGCTCGGACTTGGGCGTCTCCAGCCCGATCTTCGTCATCGCGTCGCGGAAGAGGTGCCGGTCCTCGGCCTTGTCGATGGCCTCGGCCGTCGCGCCGATCATCTGGACGCCGTACTTCTCCAGCACGCCCATGCGCTGCAACGAGAGCGCGCAGTTCAACGCGGTCTGCCCGCCCATGGTCGGCAGGATCGCGTCCGGCCGTTCCTTCTCGATGATCTTGGCGACGATCTCGGGGGTGATCGGCTCGACGTAGGTCGCGTCCGCCATGTCCGGGTCGGTCATGATGGTCGCGGGGTTCGAGTTCACCAGCACGATCCGGTAGCCCTCCTCGCGGAGCGCCTTGCAGGCCTGGGTGCCGGAATAGTCGAACTCGCAGGCCTGCCCGATGATGATCGGCCCCGCGCCGACGATGAGGATCGAGGAGATATCGGTGCGCTTCGGCATCGGACGCCTTCGGTACGGTCACGCGTGCCCGGCCGCGCAGCCCCGGTCTACGGGCGGCACGGATGGGCGCAGGCGGCGGGATTGTCGTTGAGGCCCGCGTCTACACGCAGCCGCAGGCGTTTGAAAGGGCGTGCGCGCGCATGGTTGGCCCATCCGCTTTCACAAGCGCTTCGGGCGGGTGCGTTTTCCACCTCCACCCCGGGGCGACCGGTCCTGCTGGGCGAGGCCTGCGAATCGACGGGACAGCCTCGCCGCCGTCATCCCGGGGCTGCGCAGCAGAGCCCGGGATCCAGAGCCGCCGAGGGAGACTGGTTCGGGCGCCACGGCGGTTCTGGAGATTCCGGGCTCGCCTACGGCGCCCCGGAACGACGGGTCCGGGGTTGTCTGAAGTGAAAGGTGCGCGCGTGCGGCGGCCGAGACGGCCGAAAACGACTTCGGCCCGCTCAGAGGCCGGCGTAGAGCGCGGCGACGGCGCGGTCGATCGAGAGGTAGAAGACGCCGAAGGCGACCAGCGCCGCGACCGCGAACTCCAAGGCGACGTTCGGCAGGGTCTGCGAGCGGCGGATCACCTCGCGGCCGAAGACCAGCGAGACCCAGGCCAGCGTCAGCAGCGCCGGCATCACGAAGAGGTAGGACACCGTGCTCTCGATGTGGTCGAGGCCGGAGGCGGGATCGAGGATCGCGCGGATGTTGCGCACCCACGGCGCGTAGCAGGCGGCGTAGAGCGTGGTCAGCCACGAAAGGCCGACGGCGACCCCGAGGTGGAAGCTGAAGATGCGGTGCAGACGGGAGAAGTCGTCGCGCGCGTCGTCGAAAGTCATCCGTCAGCCCCGTTGGTCGGCAATCGGCCCGGCGACGACCGTTGGCGGATCGTCGTTAACAGGCGGTTGCCGTGGGATGCCGGCCGATCCTGTATTTTCTGTGACGCCGGGCTTCCGCTCGGCGCCACAATTGCGGCCGCCCGGCTAAAGACTCAGCCGATGCCTTCGAACAAGGCCGAGGAGATGTAGCGCTCGGCGAACGAGCACGCGATCGTGACGATGCGCTTACCCTTGAACTCCGGCCGGCTCGCCAGCTCCAGTGCCGCGGCCACGTTGCCGCCGGTGGAGATGCCGCCGGGGATGCCTTCGAGGCGGGCGAGCTCGCGGGCGGTCTCGAACGCCTGCTGGTTCGAGACGGTGATGACGCCGTCGACGATGGCGCGGTCGAGGTTGTCCGGGATGAAGCCGGCGCCGATGCCCTGGATCTTGTGGGGGCCGGGTTGGCCGCCGGAGATGACCGGCGAATCGGTCGGCTCCACCGCGAACACTTTCAGGTTCGGCAGGCGCGGCTTCAACACCGAGCCGACGCCGGTGATGGTGCCGCCGGTGCCGACGCCGGCCACGAACGCGTCGAGCTGGCCGTCGGTGTCGTTCCAGATCTCCTCCGCGGTGGTCTTGCGGTGGATCTCGGGGTTGGCCGGGTTCGAGAATTGCTGCGGCATCACCGAGCCGGGGATCTCGGAGAGCAGCTCCTCGGCCTTGGCGATGGCGCCCTTCATGCCCTGCGGCCCCGGCGTCAGCGCGAGCTCGGCGCCGAGGAAGGCCAGCATCTTGCGGCGCTCCAGCGACATCGTCTCGGGCATCACCAGGATCAGGCGGTAGCCGCGGGCGGCGGCCACGAACGCCAGCGCGATGCCGGTGTTGCCGGAGGTCGGCTCCACCAGGGTGCCGCCCGGCTTCAGCTTGCCCGAGGCCTCCAGCGCGTCGATCATGTTGACGCCGATGCGGTCCTTCACGCTGGCGATCGGGTTGAAGAACTCGAGCTTCAGCAGGATTTCGGCGTCGATGCCGCGCGCCTGCGGCAGGCGGTTCAGGCGCACGAGCGGCGTGTTGCCGATGGTCTCGGTGATCGAGCCGTAGACGCGGCCATGGCCGGGCTTGCGGTCTTGGGTGTCGGCGGATGCCATGGTCGCGAATCTCCGAAGGGACGCTCAGGTGACGGCGCGCCGGACCGCCCCTGACGGGGCGGGGCCGGGCGTTTCCGGAGCCGGGATATCGCGTGCGGCGGGCGGGGGCAATCGGGCCAAGTGCCGGGCAGGGCGATCTTTTTCTCCTCCGCCGGCATGCCTCGCGGCGGCGTGGAAGATCCCGACTGCGCAGACGCCGATGCGGGGAAGATCGTTCTTCGCGCGCCGGGCGGTCGGGGCGCCTCGTCAGCGTGCGCCCATCACCAGGAGGATGCCGAGCAGCGGCAGGGCGGCCGCGAGCCAGGCCGCACCGCGGTGGAAGCTCGACGGCGCGACGTAGCGGGAGACGTCCTGGATGCCGGGGCGGAGCGCCGCCCGCCCGAAACCGACCTTCGCCATGCGCCGCCCCCGTCGTGAACCGGAGGGCAGAAGGCGCGAGGGCGTCTCAAGGCCGGGTGAATCCGGCTCCGGCGTCTCGCGGCGTGGTCAACGGGGCCTTAAACGGGGCCTCAGAGCGCGCGGTCGAACTTCAGCTCACCGTTGGGGCTCTTGAGCACGAGCTGCGAGCCGACCATGTCCCACTGCGCGGTGGTACGGAGCGCCACGAAGTAGGCCTGCTCGGCCGCCTGGAGGCTCTTGTCGCAGGACTTCTTGGTGAGGGCGAGCGGGCCGACCGCGAGGTGCTGCTCCTTGAGCGGGAAGGCGGTCGCCGCGAAGGTGTTGCAGCCGCCGTAGCCGCGGGCGCGGTACTGCTTGTCGATGATGAAGCTCGGCCGGTCGGCGCCGCCGAACGGCTTGCCGTTGATGCTCACCGCCGTCCAGGTCGAATCGAGCGGGAACACCTTCTCGGTCTGCTTCGCGCCGGGGATGTACTGCTCTTTCTTCTCTTCGCCGCCGGGCCGGCGGTTGCCCTTGCCGAATCCGCTCATCGAGGCCGCGCCCTGCGCCATCGTCTCGGTGGCCGTGGTCAGCGCCAGCGCCAGCGCACCGGCGGCGCAGGCCAGAGCGGCGATCAGCATCGGTTTCATGGTACGCCCCTTGTCCCGTTGTCCCGGTGCGCCACCCTCAAGCATCCTGAAGCTTGTGCATCCCGAAGCTCGTGGCGGCGCGCGGAAGCGCCAATGCGATAGGATTTCAGCGCAATTGTGGTCAAGGCGACCGCGGGCGGGCTTTTGCCGGCATCCCACGCGAAGTTCGGCGGACGCGCCGCGGGATTTCTGAAACGATCCGGGTTCCGCTCCGTTGTCACGCACCGGATCGATGGATGTGAGGAGAGTTCGGCGTGGCGGGATCTGACGAAGGTGGCCAGAGCGGCGCGGCCCCGAGGCCGATGAGCCCGGTCCAGTCGCGGGCGGCGCGCGGGTTGCTCGGATGGTCGGAAGCCGAGCTGGCCGGCAAGGCCGGGCTGGACGCCGGATTCGTGCGCGACTTCGAGGCGGGCCACGGCGATCCGCCCTCGGGCCAGCTGGAGGTGCTGCGCAGCGCGCTGATGGCGGCCGGCGTCGCCTTCATCGAGGACGGCAGCTCCGGCGTGCGGCTCGGACCGGCTGGCGGCGAAGGCATCCGCGCCGACGCCCTGACCACCGAGAACGATCGCTGACG
This sequence comes from Methylobacterium sp. WL8, assembly GCF_008040045.1. NCBI lineage: Bacteria > Pseudomonadati > Pseudomonadota > Alphaproteobacteria > Hyphomicrobiales > Methylobacteriaceae > Methylobacterium > Methylobacterium sp. WL8. The sequence continues at coordinate 23,747 of NZ_VRVF01000070.1, forward strand.
AAAACGATCGCTGAATGGGCACCGGGCCCCGCCTCGGGGACCCGCGCGCCCGTGCCACCTCGCCCGCGCCCCGGCGTCGGTTCAGGATCGTGGCCTTCGAATGCGCGAGCCGGGACGATGGCGGACCACAAGGCCGAACTCCGCGAGACCCTGCGCCAGATGGAGATCGCCACCAGCGAGGCGGCGGCCTCCTGCCTACCCGGGCTGCTCGCGCGCCTGCGCCGGCACGAGGCGGGGCTTCCGGGCCATCCGCTGATCCGCCCGTGGCGGCGCTGGCGCATCCGCCGCCTCGCCGGCGCCGTGGCGGAGGCGCGCTGGCACGTCGAGCAGGGGCGGCGCGCGCGCATGGGCGGGCTGTCCGGCCGCGGCTGAGCCGGCCTTGCCGACAGGGCCGCCGCTCGTGCAAAGCGTTGCCAACGCGCCGCACCATCCGGAGACCACGCCCGTGACCGATGACAACCCGCGCCGGCCCGACCACGCGGTCGACCCGCTCTTCGTCAATCGCCGCTCGCCCCGCCTGTTCACCGGCGAGGCGGTGCCCGAGGCGGAGCTGATGCGGATGTTCGAGGCGGCGCGCTGGTCGCCCTCCTCCTACAATTCCCAGCCCTGGCGCTTCCTCTACGCCCTGCGCGACGACGCGCACTGGGAGACGTTCTTCGGCCTGATCCTGCCGGGCAACCAGAAATGGGTCGCCGGCACCGGCGCCCTGGTGTTCCTGGTCTCGAACGAGCGCATGAAGGTCGGCGACGAGCTCAAGCCGTCGGCGAGCCATTCCCTCGATGCGGGCGCGGCTTCGCTGGCCTTCCAGCTCCAGGCCAACCGCCAGGGCTGGCATGTCCACGGCATGGGCGGGTTCGACCGGGAGCGCGCGCCGGGCGTGCTCAACGTACCCGAGCACCACACCATCGAGGCCGCCTACGGCGTCGGCCGCGCGGTGGCGCCGGCCGAGCTCGACGCGGACCAGCGCGCCAAGGAGGCCCATAACGGCCGCCGGCCGATCACCGACTTCGTCTTCGCCGGCGGCTTCCCCGCCGACCGCGGCTAGGGGCGGGTGGACGCGTCCGGGCCGGGCTTCCGCTGGGACATCCCGGCCCGGTACAACGTCGGCGTCGACGTCTGCGACCGCTGGGGCGCGGCCGAGCCGGAGCGCCCGGCGATCCTCGAGGTCGCCGCCGACGGCGCGGTCGCGACCACGACCTTCGGGCGGCTGCGCACGGATTCGAACCGCCTCGCCGGGGCGCTCGCCGCCCACGGCGTCGCGCCCGGCGACCGCGTCGCGGTGCTGCTGCCGCAATCGGCCGCCGTGATGGTGGCGCACGCCGCCGCCTACAAGCTCGGCGCCGTCGCCCTGCCGCTGGCCGGCCTGTTCGGCCCCGAGGCCCTGGCCTACCGGCTGGCCGATTCGGGCGCGCGCGCCTGCATCACCGACGCAGCGGGACTGGCCAAGCTCGACCCGATCCGCGGGCGGCTGCCCGACCTCGCGCTGCTGGTCTCGGTGGACGGCGCCGCGGGCGACGCGCTCAGTCTCGCCGACCTGCTCGCCGGCGCCGCGCCCGACTTCGCGGCCCGGGACACCGGCCCGGACGACCCCGCGCTGATGATCTACACCTCCGGCACCACCGGCCAGGCGAAGGGCGCCCTGCACGGGCACCGGGTGCTGCTCGGCCACATGCCCGGCTTCGACCGGATGCACGCCTTCCCGCCCCGCTCCGGCGACCTGATGTGGACGCCCTCGGACTGGGCCTGGGCCGGCGGCCTGCTCAACGTGCTGATGCCCTCGCTCCGCCACGGCGTGCCGGTGGTGGCGCGGGCCGCCCGCTTCGAGGCCGACGCCGCCTTCCGGCTGATCGAACGCCTGCGGATCACCAACGCCTTCCTGGCGCCGACCGCGCTGCGGATGCTGCGGACGATCGCGACGCCGCGGGAGCGCTACGACCTCTCGTCCCTGCGCAACGTCGCCTCGGCGGGCGAGGCGCTCGGCGCCGACACCTATCGCTGGGTGAAGGACGCCCTCGGGCTTTCCGTCGGCGAGGCCTACGGGCAGACCGAGTGCAACCTCGTGCTCTCGGCCGCGCCCGCGGAAGGGGTCGGGCGGGCGG
>NZ_VRVF01000071.1:0-25405 GCF_008040045.1 Methylobacterium sp. WL8
TCGGATAACGAAGCTCGCTTCGATCGTAGCGGGTCCGGTTCTCAGTCGTCCACATCGGCAGCCTCCACACAGGCAGCCTTGAATCACAAACCCCTCACCTCACTCAATATGTCGCCGGACAGACACTTACGTCAAAACTCGTTTTTGGTCGGATGGCAGTAGCGGGCCAAGCCAGAATGCCCGGGCCTGCTAAGCTTGACAAGGGCGTTGTTTTTGAAAGTACACGCGGCAAAGTTTTGCGCATTTGCCAGCTTCAGGGTTTGGCGCGTTTGCTAGCGTCAAGGTGTAGGTGTCGAGGATGGCCGGGAGGTCGAGCGCCTCCTGCACCGTGTCGCGAACCAAGTGCGCCATATACCCGGGCGGCATAAACTCGTGCAGCGAGGGCTGCAGCAACCAGCCCTGATCGACATCCAGGAGCGAAACACCTTGGCCATGAGCCGAGTGAATAAACCCCAGGCCCCGCCGTCGTGAGCATAACTCGGACGAGCTCCAAGCTGTTTAGCTGCGGATCGTCATCGGGATGTGGCGCATTGGGCGATCGAATCAAATGCGAGGAGGTTTGAGGGTGGATATTGCCGTGCCGCTAGGAGGGCCCACTGATGCTCGCCATCCAACCCAAGTTCGCACCACCTTAGCGGGGGAGGGGACCGCACCCTTGCTATAGTCCACATCGGGGACGGCCGGTGGCAGCGCGACCGCAACACGCCCCGGGGAGGAACGAGCCGGCTTTGAAGGCTCCCTCACGCACTTTCAGGCCGCGGCAGCGCAGGGCGATCCGGCCGCCGAATCTGTGGATCATCCGACCTGCTAGAGGTGAAAGGAGCCCCGAGTTCAGGATCGCTAGGGAGAGGGCACGGAAAACCATGCCTTGGGACCAGCTGGTTGACGGGACGATGGGCTCGGCGAGCACGGCGATGAGGAAGAATGAGCCGCCCTACAGGATGATCTGCGTCGCGCCGAGGGCAGCGTTCCCAAGGAGTGTCGAACCTGGGGGCTGCGCTGGGGACGTGCCGCAGGCATCTTACACAAAGGAGTTGCTCCGCGGTGATGCATCGTGTCTCGGGCTTATGAGGATCGCGGCCTGCCCGAGATACCTCGCCCGCCGTCGGTCGGTTAGTTCGGGTGGCCGATCATGTGCCCGACCCAGATGTTACGCGCGACGAGGTCCGCTGCGATTTCCCGGATCGTGTCGCCGACGAAACGGGCCGCGAGGCCGACAGGTCGGTCGGCCGGGTAAGCGATTACCAGCTTCCGCGACGGGATCGGATCGACCAGCGGCGAGACGCTGAGCTCGCCCCGCTCGACCCAGGGATAGAGCGGTGCAAGGGGCAGGATCGTCGATCCGAGGCCGGCCCGGACCAGTTTGATCATCGATTGGAACGAATCGGTTTCGACAGCGGAGGACAGGTCGAGGCCGGCTTGGCGTGCGCATTCGTCGACGATGTCTCGCAACCGATGGCCGGCGCTCGGAAGGATGAGTCGTTCTTGGGCGAGTTCGGAGAACGGGATCGCTCGATCGAGGCACAAGCCCCTCTTGGCCGAGCCAACGAGGAGAAGGTTCTCGACAAGTACCGGATCGATCTTCAGCGAACGGATCGCGGGCAGGTTGTAGATGACTGCGATGTCGACCTCCCCCCGCTGCAGGAAGTTCAGCATGTGACCGCTGAAGGCCGCCGACAACCGCACGTTCAGATGCGGATGCGCATCCCGGATCATCTGGACCAGGGGCACTGTTACGATCTCTGCCACGGTCGGCGTTGTCCCCACCGAGACGGTGCCGCGGTACGAACTGCGCCGATCCAAGGCGAGATTCCGGATAGCGTCGATCTCGGCGAGGACGCGCGTGGCATGGTCCAGGACCTCGTGGCCGATCTCGGTGATCGCCATGCCGCGGCCATGGCGCTCGAACAGGTAGGTGCCGAGTTCCTGCTCGAGGAGACGGATCTGCCGGCTGAGCGCGGGTTGTGCGATGCCCAGGCGTTCCGAAGCCTTGCTGACGCTCCCGAGTTCGGCGACGTGAATCAACGTCTTGAGCTGGGTGATGTCCATGAACGCCGCCTCGATGACATCCCTCCGGCATACCGATCAGGCCTGGGTTCGATCAAGACGATGCCGCCATGTGATCGCTTGACCGTACTAATCGACCTCATCCCTCAACGGGGAGTTGACACAAGTATATCCGGTGCAAGTGCTTGCAGTAAAATGTTATTCGGCGACCGCTGGTGCGCCCGTCCCGGAGGGGTCGGCAAGCCATATCAATTCGGCATTCCAGGTAGAGGATCGCCCGATCTTCCGGTGCGGAAACATCAGGCCTACCGTCGGTACTCGGCCGCGTGCGGACGTCGGAGATCCGCGCGGCGGCGGAGGTCGACGCCGTGTGCAAGCGTAGCGGCATCGGCCGAGAGAACGGATAGTCCGCAATCGACGAGTACCTCCAGGCCAAGAGTATCTGGATCAACCTCGCGCAGGACGTGCCGAACCCGTTCGTAGTGCTCTGGCGCCCGTCGGGGCGCACGATGTCGATCATCGACAATCCCGTCAGGGTGAGGAAACGCGATGCAGACCATTGACCACGGCAGCTATCCTGACATCCGCGACGCGGTCCGCGCGCTCTGCTCCGAGTTCCCTGCGGAATATCATCGAAAGATCGATGAAGCCCGAGGCTATCCCGAGGCCTTCGTCGACGCCCTGACGAAAGCGGGCTGGATGGCCGCCCTGATCCCGGAGGAATACGGCGGCTCGGGCCTCGGCCTGACAGAAGCCTCCGTCATCATGGAGGAGGTCAACCGCTCAGGCGGCAATTCCGGCGCCTGCCACGGGCAGATGTACAACATGGGCACGCTTATCCGGCACGGGTCCGAGGAGCAGCGCCGCAAGTACCTGCCCCGGATCGCCGCCGGCGAGTTGCGCCTGCAATCCATGGGCGTGACCGAGCCGACTACCGGCACAGACACCACACGGATCAAGACGACCGCCGTGCGCAAGGGCGACCGCTACGTCATCAACGGCCAGAAGGTCTGGATCTCGCGCATCCAACATTCCGACCTGATGATCCTGCTCGCCCGCACGACGCCGCTCGATCAGGTCAAGAAGAAGTCCGAGGGCATGTCGATCTTCATTGTCGACCTGCACGAGGCGCAGAGGAAGGGCATGGCGGTCCGGCCGATCCTCAACATGGTCAACCACGAGACCAATGAGCTGTTCTTCGACGACCTTGAGATCCCAGACGAGAACCTGATCGGCGAGGAGGGCCAGGGGTTCAAGTACATCCTCACCGGCCTGAACGCCGAGCGCGTCCTCATCGCCGCCGAATGCATCGGCGACGGCTACTGGTTTATCGACAAGGTCACCGCCTACACCAAGGAGCGTACGGTGTTCGGCCGGCCCATCGGGCAGAACCAGGGCGTGCAGTTTCCGATCGCCGAGAGCTTCATCGAGGTCGAGGCGGCCAACCTGATGCGCTACGAGGCCTGCCGCCTCTACGATGAGAATCTCCCCTGCGGAGCCCAGGCCAACATGGCGAAGTACCTCGCCGCCAAGGCGTCCTGGGAGGCGGCCAACGCCTGCATCCAGTTCCACGGCGGCTTCGGCTTCGCCTGCGAGTACGACGTCGAGCGCAAGTTCCGCGAGACGCGCCTCTATCAGGTGGCGCCGATCTCCACGAACCTGATCCTGTCCTACGTCGCCGAGCACGTCCTCGGTCTGCCCAGATCCTTCTGAGGGGAGCCTTCCGATGCGTGACGGACTTCCCCTCGACGGCCTAGTGGTCGTCGCCATCGAGCAGGCGGTGGCCGCACCGTTCTGCTCCTCCCGCCTCGCCGACGCGGGTGCGCGCGTCATCAAGGTCGAACGCCCAGAGGGCGATTTCGCCCGGGGCTACGACGACGTCGTGGCAGGCGGGCAGAGCAGCTACTTCGTCTGGCTCAACCGCGGCAAGGAATCGGTGGTAATCGATCTCGCCACCGAGGCCGGCAAGGAAAGCCTGCGAACCCTCGTCGCGGGCGCCGACGTGCTGATCCAGAACCTGAAGCCCGGCGCCCTCGACCGCCTCGGCTTCGGCGTCGAGACCCTCTGCCGCCAGCACCCTCGCCTGATCGCCTGCTCGATCAGCGGCTACGGCGAAACCGGGCCCCTCGCCGGCCGCAAGGCCTACGACCTGCTGATTCAGGCGGAATCCGGCCTCTCCTCGATCACCGGAGGTCCGGACGAGCCGGCGCGCGTCGGAATCTCCGTGGTCGACATCGCCACCGGCGCCACCGCCCACGCGGCGATCCTGGAGGCGCTGATCGCCCGTGGCATTACCGGCCGGGGCGCCGACATCCGCATCTCGATGTTCGACGTCATGGCGGACTGGCTCACCGTGCCGCTACTTCATCAGGAAGGTGGCCGGCCGCCCAAGCGACTCGGCCTCGCCCACCCCTCGATCGCGCCCTACGGCGTGTTCTCGACGAGCGACGGCAAGCGGCTGCTGATCTCGATCCAGAGCGACCGCGAATGGATCAAGTTCTGCGAGCTGTTCGTCGGCGACGCGACGGCCGGCAGGGATCCGCTCTTCGCCACCAACGTGGCACGGACCCGCAACCGCGCCGAGACCGACGCCTTGGTCGCCCGCGCCTTCGCCGGTCTCGACGCGGACGCGGCGGTCGCCCGCCTGACGCAGGTCGACGTTGCGTTCGCCTCCGTCAACGACATGGCGGCGCTCAGCTTCCATCCGCACCTGCGGCGGATCAGCGTCGAGACGCCCTCCGGCCCCGTAGCCTTCCCGGCCCCGGCTGCGCGCGTCCGCGGTGCGGAGCGCGCATACGGCGCGGTGCCGGGCCTCGGCGAGACCAAGGGCATCGGGTCGTGAACGCGCAGGCGGTCGGCCCGGTGGATGTCGCGCATCTGCAAGCATGGATCGGGCGAACGCGCGAGGGCGAGGACGTTGTCACCCGTCGCATCCTGGCCGAATACGACGCGACGCTGGCGCCCCACCTCGCGCCGACGCCAGATGGCGCGGCGCCGCCCGCCCTGCATTGGTGCCTCGCGCCGGAAACGCCGCGGGCCGACACCCTCGGACCAGATGGTCACGCTGCTAAGGGCGGATTCCTACCGCCGGTGCCGTTGCCGCGGCGCATGTGGGCCGGCGGCGAGATCGAGACACTGGACACCCTGCGCCTGGGCGACACCGTCCGTCGGCGCGAAACCGTCCGCGACGTGGTGATGAAGGAGGGGCGCAGCGGCCGCCTCTGCTTCGTCACCGTCGACCACGCAGTCACGACGGAGCGCGGTCTCGCAATCCGCGAGCGCCAGGATATCGTCTATCGCGAGGAGGCCGGCCGCACGGCCGGGCCAGAGCCGGCGCGGAGTGCGCCGCCGGAGGGGGCCACGGTATGGCCCGTCCCTGCGACCCCGACGCTACTGTTCCGCTACTCCGCGATGACCTTCAACGGGCACCGCTTCCACTACGACCGGCCCTACGCTACCGACGTGGAGGGCTATGCCGACCTCGTCGTGCACGGGCCGATGCAGGCGAGCCTGCTAATCAACCTCGCCGCGACCCTGCTCGGCCGCACGCCGCAGCGTTTCGTATATCGCGGGTTGACTCCGATGACCGCAAACCAGGTCTTTCGCGTCTGCGGCCGCCTTGATGCGGCCGGCGGCTTCTGCGGGTTCACGCTCGATGCCGAGGACCGGATCTGCATGCAGGCGAGCACGACGCAGGCGGGCGCGGCCTGAGGCGGCCTCAGGTCTTCAACCGCCCGAGATAGCGGTCGACCTCGGTGTGATCCGCGGTCGGCCCAAGGTTATCGAGCGCCCGCCGTGCGAATTCTGCGACCGTGCGCGAGAACGGCGCCGGACGGTCGAGCGCCGTGGCGAGGTCGGCGGCGATGCCGATGTCCTTCGTCATCAGGGCGAGGCCGAAGCCGGAATCGTAGGCCTCGTTCAGGATGAAGGCCTTGAGCTTGTTCTCGGTGGTGTTGTTGCGTCCGGTCGAAACGTTAAGGATGTCGGTCATCACCGCCGGGTCGAGGCCGAAATCCGCGCCGATCCGTACGGCCTCGCAGGCGGCGATCAGGCCTGCCGCCGACACGTAGTTGTTGAGTGCCTTCATCGCGTGGGCCGAGCCTAGGCCGCCGGTCTCGAACACGGCCGCGCCCATCGCCGCGAGGATCGCCGGCACGCGGGCGATGGCGTCGACCGCGCCTCCGACCATGATCGACAGGGTGCCGGCCACCGCCTTCTTCACCCCGCCGGAAACCGGGGCGTCGACGATGCCCAAGCCGACGGCCGCGAGGTCCGCGCCGAGGGACCGCGTTGCGAGCGGGGCGGACGAACTCATCTCGATCAGGATCGCGCCCGGCTCCATGGCCGCGGCGACGGGCGTTGCTCCGCCGAGCATCACCGAACGGACGATGTCCCCGTCCGGCAGCATCGTGATCACGGCCGCAGCGCCGGCGGCGGCCTCGGCGGCCGTGGCGCACGCCACGCCGCCGGAGGCGGCCAACGCCGCGCGGGCGTCAGCGACGGGGTCGAAGCCGTGCACCGCGAAGCCGGCTGCCAACAGCCGCCCCGCCATCGGCAGGCCCATCTTGCCGAGGCCGACGAAGCCGATCACGGCGGGAGGGACGATGGCGTCGGCCTTCGGCATAGGCATCTCCTGGAACGCTGGCATCGTCTCATGAGGAAACGCGGCCGATCCGACCCACGATGCAAATCATCAGACAATCCGTCAATAGACCGTAAATTTATGATGCATCGCACTATAGGTACGATTTAATCGGCTGATTGACAGACAATCTAAGCACCGTCACGATCGGCGAAGTTGAAGTGGCGAGGGCGCGATGGCCGAGAGCGAGCAGTTCCAGAAGGGCCTAGAAGTCCGGCGTGCGGTGCTCGGCACCGAGTACGTCGACGGCGGGCTCGCCAAGGCCGACGACTTCATGATGGCGTTCCAGCGCATCACCACCGAATGGTGTTGGGGCTACGCCTGGACACGCGACGGGCTGGACCGCCGCACGCGCAGCCTCCTCAACCTCGCGATGCTGACCGCGCTCGGCAAGCCGGCGGAACTGCGCCTCCACGTGAAGGGCGCGCTCGCAAACGGCGTCACTGTCGAGGAGATCAGGGAGACCCTGCTCCACGCAACGGTCTATTGCGGCATCCCGGCCGGCCTCGACGCCTTCAAGGCGGCGCACGAGGTGCTGAAGGCCGAGGGCGCGATCACCGGCGAGCCGGTCGGCCCGGACCTCTGACCTTCGTGCCGGATCTCGACCTGCACGTCGAACGCCATCCCGCGACCCTGCGGCTGCTCGTGGAGGACAAGCTGCGCGCGGCGATCGTCGAAGGGCGCTTCCCGCCCGGGCGAAGGCTGATCGAGCGCGAGCTCTGCGAGCTGACCGGGGTCGGGCGCACCTCGATCCGCGAGGCGATCCGGCAGCTGGAGGCAGAGGGGCTGGTCACCGTGGTGCCGCATCGCGGTCCGACGGTGACCGTGATTACGCCGGGGGAGGCCCGCGACCTCTACGCGGTGCGCGGATTGCTGGAGGGCTATGCTGGCCGCGAATTCGCGAGGCTTCGGCCCGAGGCCGAGATCGCGGCGCTAGGGCGCGACGTCGAGGGCTTCGCGCGAGCGGCGGCAAGCGCGGATCGCCGCGCGCTGATTGCGGCTAAGACCGCCCTCTATGCCACACTGATGCGCGGTTGCGGCAACGCCGTTGTCCGGCAGATGCTCACTACCCTGCACAACCGCATCACCCTGCTTCGCCTAACCTCCATGAGTCAGCCGGGGCGGCTCAAGGACAGCGTCTCCGAGATCCGTACGATCGCTGCGGCGATCGTCACCGGGGATGGGGACGCCGCCGAAGCGTCATGCCGGCTCCACATCGCGCGGGCGGCGGTGGTGGCGATCGCGGTGCTGGAGCAGCAGTCCAACGTGCCAACCCAGGTGAGCCGCGGACGGCACTCGAAAACGGAATGACACCGCAAGCCCGCTCGACAGGTGCGGGCAGTCCCGTGCCTTGACCGCGGCGGGACCGACTTGCGAGGGTATCCAAAATACCGGCGCGGCCCCACCGGGACGACGCCAGGGAATTGAGTGGGAGGGCGCTATGAAGTCTCGGATCCTGGGAACTCTCCTGGCCGCCGCGTGCCTGTTCGGCACCGGTCTCGTGCAGGCGCAGACGCCGATCGTCATCAAGTTCAGCCACGTCACCACGACCGATACACCGAAGGGCCTCGGCGCCGAGCGATTCAAGAAGCTCGCCGAGGAGCGCACCAACGGCGCGGTGAAGGTCGAGCTCTATCCCAACAGCCAACTCTACAAGGACAAGGAAGAGGTCGAGATGCTACAACTCGGGGCGGTGCAGATGCTCGCCCCCTCGACGAGCAAGTTCGGGCCGCTTGGCGTCAAGGAGTTCGAGGCCTTCGACCTGCCATACATCTTCCCGAACGACACCGTGCTGCGGAAGGTTCAGGACGGACCGATCGGGCAGGGCTTGTTCAAGAAGCTGCAATCCAAGGGCATCCAGGGGCTGGCCTACTGGGACAACGGCTTCAAGATAATGACTTCGAACAAGCCGATGCACCTGCCCGAGGATCTCAAGGGCCTCAAGTTCCGGATCCAATCCTCGAAGGTGCTGGAGGCACAGTTTAAGGCGGTCGGCGCGCTGCCTCAGGTGATGGCGTTCTCTGAACTCTACCAGGCCCTGCAGACCGGCGTGGTCGACGGCCAGGAGAACCCGCCCTCGAATGTTACCACGCAGAAGCTCAACGAGGTTCAGAAGCACGCAACTCTGTCGAACCACGGCTATGTCGGCTACGCGGTGATCGTGAACAAGCCGTTCTGGGACGGGCTGCCGGCCGACATCCGCAAGACCCTGGAGGGCGCGATGGCCGACGCGACCACCTACGAGCACGAGATCGCGCAGAAGGACAACGACAAGGCGCTTGCCGACATCCGAGCCACCGGCAAGACAACCGTCTACGAGCTCAGCGACGCCGAGAAGTCCGCGTGGCGCAAGGCGCTTCTCCCCGTACAGAAGGAGATGGCCTCGCGCGTCGGCAAGGACCTCGTGGCGGAGCTGAACAAGGAAGCCGAGTCCGGCGGCGCCAACAACTGACCGCGTTCGCAGCACGAACATCGGGACGCGTCACGTCATGATGCTCAAGATCCTCGATCGGCTCGAAGAGGTGCTGATCGGCAGCCTGATGGCGGCCGCGACGCTGATCACCTTCGCCGCCGTCGTCCACCGGTTCCTCTCCGGGGTGCCGGCGTTGCAGCCCTACACCGAGCGCCTCGACTTCGGCTGGGCGCAGGAACTTTGCATCTACATGTTCATCTGGGTGGCGAAGTTCGGCGCCGCCTACGGCGTCCGGACCGGCATCCATGTCGGCGTCGACGTACTGGTGAACAAGCTGCCGCCGCGGGCGCGCAAGGGCATGGTGCTGACGAGCCTGCTCTGCGGGGCCCTGTTCACGGCGATCGTCGGAACGCTGGGCACCAACTTCGTCTGGCGCATCGCGCACACCGACCAGACCACGCCCGACATGGAAATCCCGGTCTGGCTGGTCTACCTCGCGATCCCGCTCGGCTCCTACCTCATGTGCTTCCGCTTCCTCCAGGTGGCCTGGCTTTATTTGCGGACCGGCCACCTGCCGGCCCGCGACCACGCCCACGTCGATGGCGTCGAGACGGTCGAGGGCGTCGACCCCGTCCAGATGGGTAAGCTTGGAGGCCCGGCATGAGCGCGCTGATCATCTTCGGCCTGCTGCTCGGGCTGATGCTGACGGGCATGCCGATCTCGATCGCGCTCGGTCTGACGGTGCTGACCTTCCTGTTCACGCTGACGCAGGTGCCGATCGAGAGCGTGGCGCTGAAGCTCTTTACCGGAATCGAGAACTTCTCGATCATGGCGATTCCGTTCTTCATCCTGGCCGGCAACTTCCTGTCGCATGGCGGGGTGGCCAAGCGGATGATCGCCTTCACCACCTCCCTGGTCGGGCACTGGCCCGGGGGCCTCGGCCTTGCCGGGGTGGTGGCCTGCGCGCTGTTCGCTGCCGTGTCGGGATCGAGCGTCGCGACGGTGGTGGCGATCGGCTCGATCATCCTGCCGGCGATGGTGGCGGAGGGCTATCCGCGCCGCTTCGGCGCCGGGATCATCACGACTTCGGGCGCGCTCGGCATCCTCGTGCCGCCTTCGATCATCCTCGTGCTCTACGGCGTGTCCACGAACTCGTCGATCGGCAACCTGTTCCTGGCCGGCGTCATGCCCGGCCTTGTGCTTTCCGGCCTGCTTGCCGCCGTCACCCTGGTGATCGCGTGGCGGCGGGGATACCCGCGGATGCCGCGCGCCACCTGGATGGAGCGGTTTCGCGCCTTCCGCGACAGCCTGTGGGGCCTGCTCCTCGTGGTGATGGTGATCGGCGGAATCTACGCCGGCATCTTCACGCCGACCGAGGCGGCGGCGACGGCCGCCGTCTACGCCTTCGTCATCGCGGTGTTCGTCTACAAGGACCTGAAGCTCTCGGACGTGCCGCGCGTGCTCCTGGCCTCGGCCAACATGAGCGCGATGCTCCTGTACATCATCACGAACGCGGTGCTGTTCTCGTTCCTGATGACCTCGGAGAACATCCCGCAGACTATGGCGGCGTGGCTGATCGCCAAGAACTTCAGCCCGCTGGTGTTCCTGCTCGTGGTCAACGTCATCCTGCTGATCGCCGGCAACGTAATGGAGCCGTCCTCGATCCTGCTGATTATGGCGCCGATCCTGTTCCCCATCGCGGTGAAGCTCGGGATCGACCCGATCCATTTCGGGATCATCATGGCGGTCAACATGGAGGTCGGCCTGTGCCACCCGCCGGTCGGGCTAAACCTCTATGTGGCGAGCGGCATCGCCCATATGGGCATCAGCGAGCTCACCGTGGCGGTGCTGCCCTGGCTGCTGACGATGCTCGGCTTCCTCGTGCTCGTGACGTACTGGCCGGGGCTTTCCCTGTGGCTGCCCCGCGCACTCGGCGCGATGTGAGGACAGGGATGATACGGCCGCCGCCCCGCTGGCGATCCCTTCTGTTCCTGCCGGCCCACGTGCCGCGCTTCGTCGAGAGCGCGCACAAGCGCGGTGCCGACGCGCTGATCCTCGACCTTGAGGATGCAGTGCCGCCGGGCGAGAAGGCGGCGGCGCGTACGGCGCTGCCGGCCTCGATCGCCGCGGTCGGGCGCGACGGCGCGGCGGTGATGGTGCGGGTGAACCACGGGTTGCGTCTGCTCGCCCGCGACATCGAGGCGGCGGTGGTTCCGGGCCTAGCGGCCCTGGTGCTACCGAAGGTCGAGGAAGCCGGGTTCGTCCGCGAGGTCGCAGAAGCTGTATCGGAGATCGAGGCTGAGCGCGCAATGGCGCCAGGATCGGTGCGTCTCGTCCTGCAGGTCGAGACACCGGCGGCCTTCCCCCGCCTCGATGCGATCGCCACGGCCGATCCCCGGGTCGCCGCGATCACCCTCGGTCCCGAGGATTACGCCGCCGCGATGGGCAGTGTGCCCGATCCCGACACCTTGCTGGCGCCGAGCTATGCCGTCCTGCGTGCCGCGCGCGCCGCCGGCATCGTTCCCCTCGGCTTCATCGACAGCATCGGCGCCTATGCGGACCTCGACGCCTTCGCGGCGACGGTGGCGCGGGCGCGCCGCTTCGGCTTCCTTGGAGCGATGGCGGTGCATCCCGCGCAGATCCCATTGCTCAACGCAGGGTTCGGCCCGACCGCGGACGAGGTCGCCTGGGCGCGCCGCGTGATGGCGGGCGACTCCGCGGCGCGCGCCGAGGGCCGCGGCGCGTTCGAACTCGACGGGCGGATGGTCGACGCCCCCGTCGTCCGCCGCGCCATCGACATCTTGGGATCGGCGGGCGAGGCGATCACCCGGTGAGTGTCCGGACCGGGCGTTGGCTTGAGCACATACCGGGTTACGGTCCGGTCCGCCCCTTCGTGGGCGCGTTCGCCGACCCTGGGCGGATCACCCGGGCCGGGCTGAGGCTGCACCCGGCGCGGCGGGACGGCCGGAAACTCCTGCCCGATCTCGACGCCGCCATTCGCGCCTGCGGCTTGCGCGACGGCGCCACGATCTCCTTCCACCATCACCTGCGCAACGGCGACGCCGTGCTCAATCAGGTCATGGACGCGGTCGCACGTGCAGGTCTGCGCGACATCACCGTCGCTGCGAGCGCGTTGTTCGCGGTTCACGCCCCGCTGATCGAGCACATCCGCTCAGGCGTCGTCACCGGGTTGGCCGCCAGCACCATCTACGGGCCGCTGGCGGTTGCGGTCTCGCACGGCATCCTGGCAAGACCGGTGCTGATGTACACCCATGGTGGGAGGGCGCGGTCGGTGGAGTCCGGCGACCTGAGCATCGACGTGGCCTTCGTGGCGGCACCGGTCGCCGACAGCTACGGCAACCTCAACGGTACGCATGGACGCGCCGCCTGCGGACCGCTCGGCTACGCCGTCACCGACGCGCACGGCGCCGAGCGTGTGGTCGCCGTCACCGACACCATCGTCCCCTATCCGGCGGTGCCCATCGAGATCGGGCAGGACTGGGTTGATTTCGTCGTTCCGGTCGCCTCCATCGGCGATCCATCGCTCATCGTATCGGGCACCACGCGCGCGACCGCCGACCCGGTGGCGCTCGGCATCGCCGAGACCGCGGCCCGCGTGATCGCCGCCTCTGGGCTGCTGACGGACGGCTTCTCGTTCCAGACCGGCGCCGGGGGCGCCTCGCTCGCGGCCGCGGCTTACCTCGGGACCATCATGGCAGAGCGGGGCGTGGTCGGCAGCTTCGCCGCTGGCGGCATCACGGCCGGGATCGTCCGGATGTTCGATGCCGGGCTGTTCCGCGCGCTGATGGACGTGCAAGCCTTCGACATCGATGCAGTCGACAGCTTCCGCCGAAGCGCGGCGCATCAGTCCATGTCGGCCTCGATGTACGCCAACCCGCATAACCGCGGCTGCGTGGTGAACCGCATCGACGCCTCGATTCTCGGCGCCGCCGAGATCGACCGGACCTTCAACGTTAACGTCACCACCGGCACAGACGGGATCATCCTCGGCGGCTCCGGAGGTCATGCCGACACTGCCGCCGGTGCATCGCTTACCCTGATCACAACGCAGCTCGTCGCCAGGTCTCATGCCAAGGTGGTCGACGACGTCACCACGGTTACAACACCGGGCGAGACCGTGGACGTGTTGGTCACCGACGGCGGCGTCGCAGTGAACCCGCGCCACCCGGAACTGGCGGACCGGCTCCGCGCAGCCGGGATTCCTCTCGTCGGGATCGACGACCTGGCCGCGGAAGCCAGGCGTCGGGCCGGTGGTCCTGCACGCCCCCGTGCAGCCGACGGACGCATCGTCGCTGTGGTCGAGTATCGGGACGGCACCGTTATCGACATGGTTCCGGCTGCTTAGCGCAGATATGCGCGCATGCACCAAAAACGTAATTGCAGCTTCTTACGCTACCCCCTTCCATTCGGCTAAACAAAAGCAAAGTTATGCCATTCATGGACCCGAAATGCCTCTTTGAAATGCCGAAGGCTCGTTAGCTCGATGAGCGAGGTGAGTGCTTCACATGCTCACTTACTGGTCAAAATCTAACGGATGGAACCTGCTACGAACGTCTGAGAAGGGTGGAAAGGAGACTGTCTGCTCATGAGCGCCTTCTAACTGAAGCAGTCATCCATTGGCGACGGCCTCGGTCCTCGATTGCTCATGTCACATTTGCGGACCCGCTCTCGTCTCGATGCGGACGCGCGTTTTGTAATCCAGGTGAGCCAGATACCCGCGCGTCCTACAGAAGGGACGACTATGAACACCTCAGTGAACAGCCAAATTCATTCGAGAGATTGTGACCAGCCGCGTCCAAGCTTGGAGGAGTTAGTCCCATCGCGCTACGCAGTGCGCGTTGGTGAGATCGACGTGCTGGTCATCAGCGATGGAGTGCTGCCGCTTCCGACAGCGATGCTCGCCCACAACGCGGACCCAGAGCTGCGGGCGGCATGGCTGGGGGATATGTTCCTGGCGCCGGACGCCTTTGACTGGCCGCTGAACGCGGTCGTGGTGCGGAGCGGCGGGCAGACCATCCTCATCGATGCCGGGCTGGGATTGGACCCGAACCTGGATCTGCCGCGTGCCGGGCAGTTGGTGAAACGACTGGAAGCGGCCGGCATCGAACTGCCGTCCGTGACCGACGTGGTGCTGACCCACATGCACATGGACCATATCGGCGGACTGCTCATCGACGGGGTCAAGGAGCGGTTGCGGCCGGACCTGCGGATCCACGTGGCAGGCGCCGAGGTCGCGTTCTGGGAAGCGCCCGATTTCACTCTCACCTCCATGCCGAAGGGTTTCCCAGACGCACTTCGATCCGCCGCAAAACGGTTCTCGGAAGCCTATCGCAGCCAGTTGCGGACGTTCGAAGAGACCTATGAGGTGGCGCCGGGGGTGGTCGTCCATCGCACCGGGGGCCATACCCCAGGGCATAGCGTGGTCCGCCTTTCATCCGGCGGCGACCGCCTGACGTTCGCCGGTGACGCCATATTCCCCGTGGGCTTCGACCAGCCCGACTGGCACAACGGCTTCGAGCACGATCCCGAAGAAGCGGCCCGCGTCCGGATCCGCCTACTCCGCGAACTCGCCGGAACCCGTGAGCAATTGGTGGCCACGCACTTGCCATTCCCGTCCGTGGGCCGGGTGGCGGTCGATGGTGACGCCTTTCGCTGGGTGCCGGTGTTCTGGGATTACTGACCGTGCACCGAGCAAAGGCCGAACTGGCAGCCCGCTGAAGATACCCCTCGGGCGTTGCCGACGGAAAACCATCCTCCCCGGGCTTTCCTCGGGGAGCGACATTCTTCGAAATCGCGCGCCATGGAGATCGCCTGCAGAGGATGTTTGAAAATTGCTGTAGCGAGTCGCGCGCCGATGGTCACGGCGCCTGAACTCGCTCAGGACTGCGACGATACCTGTCGGCTCAGACCGACCGTCGGTTACGCCTCGACCGTTCCCGGTGCACGATCCAACACACCGCGAACCTTGCTCGCCAATTGCTCCAGGGTGAAGGGCTTCGGCAGGAAGTGCGTTCCGGGATCGAGCACGCCGTTATGCACCACGGCATTTCGGGTGAAGCCCGTCGTGTAGAGCACCCTGAGCTCGGGTCGCCGCCGCATCGCTTCCTCGGCCAATTGCCGCCCGTTCATGTCGGGCATGACGATGTCCGTGAACAGCAGCGCGACGTCGGGCTGAGCGTCCAGGATACGCAACGCCGCCGTGCCGCTCTCGGCGTGGCGCACGCTGTAGCCGAGTTCGCGCAAGGCCTCGACGCTGAGAAGACGCAATGCCTCCTCGTCCTCGACCACGAGCACGATTTCGCGCCGGTTTCCGGTGGGCGTCACCACCTGAGCGTCCCGAGGGGACACGGCCGCTTCGCCCTCCCCATAGAAGCGCGGCAGATAGAGCTTCACGCTCGTACCTTGCCCGGGCTCCGAGTAGATCCGTGCATGCCCGTTCGATTGCCGCACGAAGCCGTAGACCTGTGACAGGCCCAATCCCGTTCCCTTCCCCACCGGCTTCGTCGTGAAGAACGGGTCGAAAACCTTGGCCAGAACCTCCGGTGACATGCCGGTGCCGGAGTCGGTCACGGCCACGAGGACGTACTGACCGGGTGAGATCTCGACGGTCCGGGCATAAGCCTCGTCGAGGTGGGCGTTGGCCGTCTCAATTGTCAGGCGACCACTCCCGGTGTCGATATCCTGCATGGCGTCTCGTGCATTGACGGCCAGGTTCAGGATGGCGTTCTCAAGTTGGCTCACATCGGCATGGGTGCGCCATAGGCCGCCGGCGAGCACGGTCTCCAGCCTGATGCCGCCACCGAGCGTGCGGCGCAGGATCTCGGACATCCCGGACACGAGCTTGTTGGCGTCGATGGGCTCCGGCGCGAGCGGCTGCTGGCGTGAGAAAGCCAGCAGGCGCTGCGTGAGCGATGCGGCCCGGTTCGCGCCGTCCGTCGCGACATCGATGAAGCGCTCGATATCGCTCTCGCCGCGCGCCAGGCGCTTGCGGATGAGGTTGAGGCTGCCGATCACGATGGCGAGCATGTTGTTGAAGTCATGCGCGATGCCGCCGGTGAGCTGACCGACGGCCTCCATCTTCTGCAACTGCCGCAGATGGCCTTCGGCCGTCTCGCGACTTTGCATCTCGGCGATGAGCGCGCGGTTCGCTGTGTCGAGCTCCTGCGTACGGGCAGCGACCCGATCTTCCAGGGCCCCGTTAAGGTCGCGCAAAGCGATCTCCGCAGACTCGCGCTCGCGTGTCCGTGCCTGCAGCTGAAGCGCCGCCGCCGCCAGCGCCGCCCCGATCTGGTTCACCTCTAGGATGGGGGTCGCGATGGCCCCGACCGGGTCTCCTCGGCCGATAGCTGCGGCGCTCTCGCCGAGGCGGCGCATCGCGGTTTCCACCCGTCGACCGACGCCCAACGCAATGCCCACGATGAGCGAACCGAGCACGAGGCCCAACGCGACGAGGAGCATGATCGAGCGCTGCAGCGGTGCTTCGACGAGTTCCGTGGCGACCACCACTGCCGCGGTCCAACCGGTGAGCTTGGACCGGCCATAGCCGACGAGGACATCCTGGCTGATCCTGTTGCGTCCGTAATACCGCCCGGCCGCATCGACCGTGTGGGAGCGGAAATCCGCAGAGGTCAGCTTGCCGACGAAGTCCGCTTGCCGCTCCGTTCGGACGGCGACGATGCCGTTTCGATCCACCAGTGACCCGATCCAGCCGGGGGGCAGATCCTCGCGGCGCGTCGTCCCCACGAGGTACCCGAGGTCGAGGCTTGCCGCGAGGAGGTAGGTCGGTGTTTCACCGATACGGACCGGGGCGCTCACGATCTGAAAGACCGGCTGCTGGATGACGGAGGTTAGGAAGACGTTGCTGACCATCGCTACGCCCGTGCGCAGAACCTCCCTGTCGATGTCTACCAGCGCCGGGGGCGCAGGCGCCGCGGTTCCGTATGGTGCGCGGGTCGTCAGCGCGGCGGTCCCATCGATGTGCCGCAGGTTGATGTTGATCCCCTGCAGGCGGCTGATCTCCTGCATCTGGGCGTAGAAGGCCGGAAGGTCGCCGGTCACGAGGCTCGGCGAGGTTGCGAGCGCCTGAAGCGTGGTGAGGACGCCATAGATCTCGCGGTCGAACGCCACGGACAAGCCGTGGGCTCGGGTCTGAACCTCCTGTTCGACGCGCGTGCGTTCAGACGCGGCGAACTGCCAGAGCAGGACACCGACGAACAGCAAGGTCGGACCCAGGACGCCGAGGAAGAGGGTAAGGAACTGCCATCTGAGCGGACGCGGGGGTCTCAACCGACCGTCCTTTGCTCAAGGAGCATATGGGAACGGTCCATCCTCAACCCTTCGATGTAGCGCGTCGTCATCGTCCATCCTCGTGCTGCTAGTGCACGACGAGGACGCCTGTGCGGACGTGACATGGCCGAACGCATTTTCACGGTTCCCCGAGCGTTTGCACCGCAGCTGGATCGATTTATCCCAGAGCCGATGTCACATCGTGCGGGACCGCCCTCGTCTTGACCCCGAACCTCCCAATCGGGACCGGACACAGGACGGAGCGTCACATGAAGATCGTCGTCATCGGCGGCACGGGGCTGATCGGCTCGCAGGTCGTCACCACCCTGAAAGCACCCGGCCATGAGGTGCTCGCGGCCTCCCCCAATACGGGGGTGAATGCCATCACGGGCGAAGGCCTCGCGGAAGCCTTGCAGGGCGCCAGCGTCGTGGTCGACGTCGCCAACTCGCCTTCCTTCGCCGACGACGCGGCGATGGACTTCTTCGTCCGCGCCGGACAGAACCTGGCCGAGGCCGAGAAGGCCGCCGGCGTCTCGCACCATGTCGCGCTCTCGGTGGTCGGGACCGAGCTCCTGCTCGACAGTGGCTACTTCCGCGCCAAGCTCGCCCAGGAGGAGCTGATCGCCTCGGCCGGCGTGCCCTGGACCCTTGTCCGTGCCACGCAGTTCTTCGAGTTCGTTGCCGCGATTGCCGGAGCCGCAATCGTCGACGGCATCGCGCGCGTGACCTCCGCGTCGATCCAGCCGATTGTGTCCGCCGACGTGGCCGCGAAGGTCGCCGAGGCCGCCCTGGCACCACCCCGCAACGGCATGATCGAGGTCGCCGGCCCCGAGCGGTTGCCGATGGTCGAGCTGGTGAAGCGCCACTTCGACGGCATCGGCGAAAAGCGCGAGGTCGTCACGGACGACACGGCTCCGTATTTCGGGGTGGTCCTCGAAGACCGCTGGCTGACGCCCACCGGCGACGCGTGGATCTCGCAGCGGCGCTACGGCGACTGGCTGGCGACGCAACCGAAGCGCGTGGCCTGAGGTCCCGCGCCGATGGATGCGACCTACATACCGGCGCTCTCCGCGCTTGCCGGGTCCGCCATAGGCGCGATGGCCTCCTTCGCGACCACATGGCTGACACAGCATAGCCAGGAGCGTGCAACCCTCCTGGTGCAGGACCGCGCGCGACGGGAGGCGCTCTACGGCGAGTTCATCCGGGAGGCATCGACCTTGTTCGGCGACGCCTTCCGGCATGACCTCGACGACCCGGCCAAGCTGGTGAATCTCTATGCCATCGTCAACAAGATCCGGCTCTTCGGAGAGCTGGAGACACTCCATGAAGCCGAGCGTGTCATGCAGCGCATCGGCGAGACCTACTTCGCCCCGAACAAGGATCTCGCCAGCTTCGCGGACATCCGACAGGCCGGCGACCTCGATCCACTCTGCAGGTTCTCGACCGTCTGCCGCAGGGAACTCGCCATCGCCCGTAAATGAGGCTCAGTGAGGTGCCGGCGCCCCCGGTGCACCCCCAAACTGCATCGCCATCCGTTGAAGCTTGTCCGGGTTGCGGGTGAAGTAGATGCCGACGATCAGCCCGTTCTGGATGTCGAGGGCGACGGTCTGGAGCATCCCCCCCGGCTCCAGGCTGAAGTAGCCCGGCAAGCCGTCGATCCAGAGGTCCTGCAGCTTCTCGGCATCCTGGATCCAAGCCTTGCGCGCGATCCCCTCGAACATGCGCGTGACCTTGTCGATACCGATGATCGGCCGCGGGAAGGCGAGCACCTTGCCGCCCCCGTCGGAATGCACGACCACGGAATCGGCCAGCATGCCGCGAAGCGCCGCGACGTCGCCTGTCGCCGACGCCTCGAAGAAGGCTTTCGCGATGCGCGCACCCTCCTCGCGTTCGACGGGAAAGCGTGGGCGGGCGGACTGCACGTGCTTCCTGGCCCGAGCGGCGAGCTGACGGACAGCCGGCGGCTCACGTTGAAGCGTCGTGGCGACCTCTCCGAGCGGGACGGCGAAGACGTCGTGCAGGAGGAACGCTGCCCGCTCTAGGGGCGAGAGCCTCTCCAGGGCAAGCATCAGCGTGAGGGTCAGGTCGTCGCCAGGGGCTTCGTCTGGGGCCATGGCGACGGGCTCGGGCAACCAAGTCCCGAAGTAGGTCTCACGCCGCACCCGAGCGGACTTCATCACATCGAGGCAAAGCCGCGTGACCGTGCGCGATAGGAAGGCACCCGCCGACGCCACACCGGCATGGTCGACCTGCCGCCAGCGGAGCCAAGCGTCCTGCACAACATCCTCGGCTTCGCCGACGGACCCGAGCATGCGGTAGGCGAGCCGAACAAGGCGCGCCCGCTCCTGTTCGAAGATTACGGTCGGATCCTCACTGCTCGGCATGGCGGAAGGACCAGATGCTGAGGGCCACCGCGATAAGCGCAGGAAGGGTCACCGCTGGGAAGTCGCGCGACAGAACCTCCGGTCCGCAGATACCCACCGCAACCTCCCAGAAGTGGAACAGCGCGTGGCCGGATAGCCAGATCGCACCCATGCTCCAGAGCAGGGTACGCGAGCGCGGCCTCATGGCCCCGTATGCGAACCCCGCACCGATCAGCACGAAGATCAGGCCGATATCGCGCAGGAAGTGCTGGTTGAACGGGCCTGTCGTCGTCACGCCCGACACTGCGAAGTACCATGCCTCGGGTGCGATGAGCATGAAGATGCCGTTGCTAGCTAGCCCTGCGCCAAGAAGGCCGGCTAGCACCGGAATAGTTTTGCTCATTGCACTCTCTCCACGTGTTTGGTTCGCGAGAGTGACGAGGCGCTGATGCCTCTTGTGACATGAGATTCAGGTTTGCTCGAAGTTTTTGCCACGCCTCCTGTTGAGGCTTAGAGCGCGGGACAAAACCGCGTTGAGCGGGTTAGGCGGGCATGGACGCTCTTGTACCTGACGACCTCTGGGCGGTGATCGAGCCGCTTCTTCCATCCGAGCCGGAGAAGCCGAAGGGTGGTCGGCCGCGCTCTTCGGATCGGGCGGCACTGGCGGGCATCATTCTAGTTCTGCGCACGGGCATGCAGTGGAAGTATCTGCCGCGCTCCGATGTCGGCTGCAGCGGCAAGACGAGTTGGCGGCGCCTGGGCGTGTGGCAGGCAGCTGGCGTCTGGGCCGCTCTGCATCGCGTGATGCTGGAGCAGCTTCAGGATGCAGACGCGCTCGATTGGTCACGGGCCGCCCTCGACAGTGCAAGCCTGCCGGCGAAAAAAGGGGCTCTGCGACGGGGCCGAACCCGACGGATCGAGGCAAGCCGGGAACGAAGCGCCACCTCGTCGTGGACGCCAACGGCACGCCGCTCGGCCTGACGCTCACCGGAGCCAACTGCCACGACAGCCGCATGCTGGCCGCCACCCTCGATGCGGTGCCGGGCGTGCGCACAGGGCGTCGGGGTCGCCCTCGGCGCAGACCGGACAAGTTGCACGCTGACAAGGGCTACGATCATCGCCGGTGTCGAGGTGAGTGCCGGGCGCGCAGCATCACGCCGCGCATCGCCCGGCGCGGCATCGAGAGCAGCCAGCACCTCGGCCGCTATCGTTGGATCGTTGTTTGATCGCGTTGCAGACGTCAAGTCGGAGAGCGTGGTCACCGCCGGATCGTGGTTGTTTCCGCGGTCGGCCCTATCGACCGCCGCACCATGCGTCTCGAAGCGGAGCTCACCATGTCGAACGCGCGGTCCGGTTCGGCACCGGCCACAAGACCCAACCCGGGATGGCTCTGCTCGCGTCCCGGCGGGGACGCCTCTGTCCGCTTCACGCCAGCGGATCTCAGTGAACGACGTTTGTGCGCCTCGGCAGCGAACGCCTCATACAGCCGTGGGCCAAGGCTGGAACGGCGTTCCTGCCCGCCACATCGCATGCAGCACCACGGCGAGCTTGCGCGCGACCGCAACGGCGGCATGCTTGAACCCCATGCGCTCGACTAGGGCACGCCCCCACGCCTTCAGGGCCGAGTCCTGCTTCACGCGAACCAGCAGGCTGGCTGCCGCCTCGAACAAGTAGGTCCGCATCAGCCGGTCGCCTCGGCGCGAGATACCGCCTGACCGATCGGTCTCACCGGACTGATGGCGTGCCGGCGTCAGCCCGAGGTAGGCTCCGACGGATCGCGAGTGACGGAAGTGCTCGGGTGCCTCGATGGCGGCCGCGAAGCTTGTGGCGACGATGACCCCAACGCCGGGACAGGTCATCAGCAGGCGGCAGGTGGCATCGCCCTTGGCCAAGGCAATGAGACGTCGATCCAGGACACTGATCTGGCCGCGCACGGCCCGCCACGCCGCCAAAAGCGGATCGACGATACCGGCGACGGTGGGTCGCTCCGCGATGAGCTCGTGCACCCGGTTCTCGAAGGCACGACCCGCGCCTTTGCCAGCCATCAGGCCGAACGTCTTGAGGGTGCTGCGGATCTGGTTGGACAGGTCGACCGCCACACCCATGAGTTGGGCGCGCGCGCCGACGAGGTGGCGGACGGCATGAGCGGCGTAGCTTTTGACGCGAGCCTCGCGGTACCAGCCCATACGCACGAGCTGCGCCAGCGTCTCGGCATCGCGCGCGTCGGTCTTGTTCCGCTGCAGAGCGGTGGCGGCTCGCGCATGCCGTGCGTCCAGGCAGACAATGGGCAGACCGAGCGCCTTGCAGGTGTGATAGAGCCATGGGGTGAGCGGCCCCGTCTCCAGTCCGACACGCACGAGGTCGGGCGCGTAGCGCCGCAACGCCGTGGTCAGCACATCTCGATCGCTGGCGCGTTTACCGCGCCAGACCGTTGCTCCGGCCTCATCGATGATGTGGATAGCGGTCTCTTCGTTCGAGACGTCGAGGGCAGCATACTGGGGCATGGCAGCGCTCCGGAGCGGGTTGAAGACGCGGCTATCAGACCGCATCGCGCACCGCTTGGCAGCTGTCCGATTCAGTCCCAGCCCGGGTCGCGATCAGCGCATGTCGAACGCACGCTGGCGTGGTTGGCTCGCTTCCGCCGGCTGACCATCCGCTACGAGCGACGCGCTGACCTCCACCTCGCCTTCACCACCCTCGCCTGCGCCCTCATCTGCCGAACTCAGGCCAAACGGTTTTGTCCCTAGCTCTTAGCCAATGCTCGGCCTTCAGGTTCGGTCCATGCCGTACGCGTCTGCCAAATCGAGAAAACAATGACCGTGCACGGTGCAGCGCAGGGTATCCACGATGACGACAAGTGAGAGATCTTTGACGTTCGTACCGATCAGCACCTGATCGAAACGGTTGGCTGCGTCGCGATAGACGGCGGTGACGTCGAGAAGCTGCGTGACACGTCCCAGCGGCAGCGCGATCGATTCGGCGTACGACCAGACATCGACGACTGCCTCAGCGGTTGCCGTCACGTTCCGCATCGGAGCGGTGAAGCAGGCTGAGAACTCGGTTTGGGACAAAAGGCGAGGCGCCGTCATGATAGCCCGCTCGTCAGGTTTGTCGTCGCTCTTACCACGACCCGCGCGGGGAGCGCGTTTTCACACAGCCTCCAACCCCAGCAGAAGTTGCTGGACCACTTACGAATGACCGCTTGCGAGAAGCACCGATAAGCGTCGGAAAGGCCGAGGTGGGTCGGGACCCGTCCGTCCGCTCTACGACTGGGTCAAGTGGATTTCTGCCGGTCCGCCTTCGGGCAGAGCAGGCGGTATAGATGACCTTGGAAGCGCCTACCGATCCGCTAGATTTACGTAGGTTACGCAACGACCTATCCCCACGATGCGCAGACGTCTGGTAACATCGCAGGCGTGATCGGGGCGACGATGCAGGAAGCCAGTATCCTGCTCACCCGATTTCAGAACACGCGAGGGTGCCAGGGCAGGCGTGACCCGGTGGGACGGTCCATGTCGACCGGGCGACATGGTTAAGGCAACGTCGGCTTTCCCGCATTACGCGAACCGCTCACCAAACCCTTACCGCAAGATGACAGATGTTTCATGCAACATCGTCGTCAAATCTGCCATTGTCAGGAGACTTTCAGGACCGCATGGAAGACGTCCATAGTTGGTCGCCGCCGAGTCTTAGAAAGTTCTAAGGAGATCCGATCATGGCCAGGCTAAAATCACTCGCCGCTGCGCTGGCAGCTTCGACCCTGCTCGCCGGTGCGGCTGTAGCGGCAGACCAGACGTCTCAAGCGGCACCTGTGATAAGTGCTCAGCAGAAGCAGACTGATGCCGACGTTGGGAAGCTTTCTACCGACGGGGTAGACGCCTACCGCGATGTCCACCTTGCGCGCCTGGCGATCTACGAGGCCAAACCTGACCAGGCACGGATGTTCGTGAGCCACGCGCAGTCCGCCCTAGAGAAGGCCAAGACCGACTCTACAGCTTTCATCAAGGCTGAGGCGGATTTGAAGCCGCCCGCCGGAATAGATACGGCTGCAACGATGGCTGGCAAGGACGGCACGGCCAAGGGTCAGACCGAGCCCGGCAAGCAGGCGGATGCGAGTAAGCCCGCCGCCAGCGCCTCTGCCAACTCGAAGGAGGCTGTGACGTGGCTCCCGGTCGACGCGCAGCTTGTGCTCGCGGACGATTTTGTCGCCCGCAACAAAGATCAGTCGAAAGCAGTCGATGAAGCTAACCAGCACCTAAAGCAGGGTGACAAAAAAGGCGCGGTCGACCGGCTGAAGCTTGCTGGCGTCGACGTCGATTTTACGATGGCGGTGGTGCCGCTGGGCAAGACCACGCAGGGCGTCGACAACGCCGCCAAGCTCATCGCCGACGGCAAGTACTACGAGGCCAACGCGACTCTGAAGCAGGTCGAGGATGGGGTCCGTTTTGACGTGATCGAAGCGACGGCAGTGCCAAAGGCCGACAATACGGCGGCCACCGGCAAGCCGGAGACGGGCGCGTCAACGGGCAGCGTGGCTAAGCCCGCACACTGATCTCTGTTGCCTCACGCCGCCATTTAAACGTGGGGCAACTCAGCGATAGTGTTCAGCCTCAACGATGAGACTGGCGAGCTAGAAAGCGCGACGATCTTGGGTCAATTCGGCGAGGTGCCCGACGACTTCGCGGAGAGCCTACAGGGCGGGTGAGGCACCTTGCGGTTCGGCCCCGCCGCGATCTGCTCACGCGGCGGGGGAACCCCGGATCTCACCAGCTAGATGTTTGGTCCCGGCATTTGGTGGAGCGGGTTTGATCTGAATCGTTCGGGCTCGGCGGACCATGCTTTGCAGATGGCCTCGTAGGGCGTGAGACCCCGCAGGGTCTTCAGGCGGCGGCCAAAATTGTAGGCGCTGACGAAGTCGGCCAGATGGGCGCGGAGCTTGTCGTGGCTGTCATAGTGGTAACGCTTGACCGTCGCGTCCTTGATCGTGCGGTTCATTCGCTCGACCTGACCGTTGGTCCAGGGATGGCGCGGCTTGGTCAGGCGATGGTCGATATCGTTTCGGGCGCAGGCGGACTCAAAGCTGTGGGCTCGGAAGGTCTCTCCGGCCTCGATCGCCTCCTTGATGATGGATGCGGCCGAGGCAACGTTGCCGGGCGTGGTGAAGTGGGTGCCGTTGTCGGTGAGCACCGTATGCACCTTGTAGGGCACGGCCTCGATGAGATGGCGGAGGAAGTCGCCTGCGACCCGCCGAGTTGCCTTCTCGTGCAACTCGACGAAGGCGAACTTGGTCGTACGGTCGATACCGACAAGCAGGTAGAGCCGCCCTTCCGCCGTGTGGACCTCGGCCAGATCAATGTGGAAGTAGCCGAGCGGGTAAGCCTTGAAGCGCGACCGCTTGGGCTTGTCGCCGTCGACCTCCGGCAATCGGCTGATGCCGTGGCGCTGCAGGCAACGATGCAGCGACGAGCGGGTCAGGTGCGGGATCGTGGCCTGGAGCGCGTAGAGGCAGTCGTCGAGGGGCAGGAGCGTGTGACGACGAAAGGCGATGATCCTCCCCCGGTTCCACGGACAGGGGGGTTAGCTCGCGTTCCGTTCGGCTTGCTCGGGTGTGATGTATCCCAGGGCCGAGTGGATGCGCTGCCGATTGTAGTAGCCCTCGATGTAGGCGAACAA
>NZ_VRVF01000072.1:0-25388 GCF_008040045.1 Methylobacterium sp. WL8
GGGTCTCTCGGGTTCGGGGTTGGTCGTCGCAACCCGACCCTACCCGGCAACCGCCGATGACCACCCCTCAGCTACACCACCGCCTGGGACACGACCCCACGCCGCCCGCGCCCACCCTTCCTGCTTCGCGAGACGAGCCGTCACGGCAGCGTGGTCTGGTACGTGCGGCGCGGCGCCGGGCCGAGGATTCGGCTTCGAGCCGAGTATGGGTCGACGGCATTCTGGGAAGAGTACCGGGCGGCGGTCGACGGGCGGACCCTGGTTGAAGCGGTCGCGCCTGCCTCAGGCGCCGGCACGCTGAAGTGGCTGATCGAGCGGTACATGGTCCACAGCGCGTGGACGAAGGATCTGTCCGTCGCCACCCGCGGCCAACGCAGCGGCATCCTGAAGGCCGCGGTCGCGATCGCCGGCCACGAGCCGGTCTCGGCGATCAATAAGCGATCGATCCAGGAAGGCATGGAGCGCCGGCGCGAGAAGCCGCACGGCGCCAACAACTGGCTCAAGACGATGCGCGGTCTCTTCGCGTGGGCCGTCGAGAACGGGCACGCTACCAGCGACCCGACGCATGCGGTGAAGCTGCTGGGCGGCCCGAACGATCGCAACGGCTTCCACACGTGGACCGAGGAGGAGGTGGCGCGCTTCGAGGGGCGATGGCCGCTCGGGACACGCGAGCGCGTCGCCCTCGACGTCCTGCTCTACACGGGCCTGCGCCGCGGCGACGCCGCTCGGATCGGGCGGCCGCATCTGCGCAACGGCGTCCTGCGCCTCGCGACCCAGAAGACTAGCCAGGAGGTTTCGATCCGGGTGCTGCCGGCGCTGGCGATGACGCTCGATGCCGGACCAATCGGCGACTCACGTTCATCGCGGGCGAGCGCGGCCGGCCCATGACGAAGGAGAGTTTCGGCAACTGGTTCCGCGAGGCATGCCGGCTGGCGGGCGTGCCGGGTGCCGCCCACGGCCTGCGCAAGGCGGGTGCGCGGCGCGCAGCGGAGGAGGGGGCCACGGAAGCGGAGCTGAACGCCTGGTTCGGATGGGCGGAGGGGAGCCGGGAAAGCGCGACCTACGTGCGCGGCGCCAACCGCACAAAACTCGCCGAACGGATCGCGGAACGGGCCGAAGCTCGAATGTCTATCCCCGCACCACCTGACCCGGTGCGGGGTTCAGGGCGAAAAGATCAATCCGGGGAATGGCTTGGAAAGGTGATGGCTCCCCGAGCAGGACTCGAACCTGCGACAAGGCGATTAACAGTCGCCTGCTCTACCAACTGAGCTATCGGGGATCACGGGGGGTGCTCTACACAGCGCCGTTGCGGGGCGCAAGGGCCTCGGGCGGATGTTTCGCATTTCGCGGGCGGCGCGCAGGGCGGCGCGCAGGAACCCGCGGCGGCGGCGTTGCGCCCGGGCCACACGGACCCGTGCCGGGGAGGGCGCCAGACCGCGGAACGCGGGCGGACGGCCGCTCGCGGCGCGCGAGACGCATGGCGCAGGCGGTGGATCGCGAAGGGAAGGATCGATCGGGAAACGACGGTCGCGGGGTCGTGCGATGGAGGCCTCGCCCGGAATCGAACCGGGGTGCAAGGATTTGCAGTCCTCTGCGTAACCACTCCGCCACGAGGCCTCGTCGCTCCGGCGCCGCCGTCGAAACGGGGCGCCCGCAAGATCCCGTGCCGGGCGGCCGGCGCGGGGTGAGGGGTCTCTAGCAGACGAGGCGGGCGCTGAGCAACGCCCGCGAGGCGGTATCTCAGGGCAATCGCTCGAAAGCCCTGGCCTTGGTTTCTGACGCCCTCGATCGCTGGCGATCGACAGCTCGCGAACCTCAGGCCTGCCACACCCGCGGCAGCGGGACGCCGCGGTAGCGCACGAGCAGGCGGGCGGCGAGGGCGCGCAGCGGCCCGAGATCGGCGGCGAGCAGCCGGATCGCGAGGTGGCCGTTCCAGGCGCTCGCGCCGGCCTCGACGCCGGCGCCGTCGTTCGCGCCGCCTTCCGCCAGCAGGCCGCGAACCTCGTCCAGGCGCGCCTCCGCCCCGGGGGAAAGGTCGAGCAACGTGGCGCAGGCCCCGGCGCCGCCGCCGATCGCGGGCCGCGCGAGGCGGGCGGCGATCGGGCCGTCGAGGCGGAGGCTGTCGGCGTAGACGAGGCGCCCGGCCCGCCGGATGCGCCAGACGTCCTCGAACAGCCCCGCCTCCACCCGCTCGCCGCGGGCGGCACGGCCGAAGGCCACGGCCTCGAACACCAGTAGCCCGGCATCGGGCGCGAGGTCGGCCTCGAAGCGGCGCCGCAGGCGGGCGCGGTCGAACAGGATCGTCTCCTGCGGCAGCCAGGCGAGCCGGGCGCCCGGGCCGAGGTCGACGCGGTTCGCGATTCCGCTCACCGGCCCGTCCGAGCGGTAGACCTTCTCCGCAGCGGTCGTGGTCATGACGAGGTCGGCGCCGGCCTCCAGCGCGACCGCGACCGCGAAGTCGTCGCCGCAGGCGATGCCGCCGGCGGTGTTGACCAGGATCGCCTCGGGGGTGCCGCCATGCGCGCGCGGGAAGCGCAGGCGCGAGGGGCCGGATTCGGCAAGGTCCGCGACCCGCGTCGCCGTCCCCACCCCGTCGGCCGCGACGCGCAGCATCACCCGGCCGACCGAGCGCTGGCGCAAGGGCGGGCTGGCCGCGCCCGGCGCGGCGGCGCCCGCAGGGTCGGGTCGGGCCTGGCCCTCGCTCATCCGCGCGTCGCGGGCGCCGGCACCGCGGCGATCGGCGGGGTCGGGCGGTCGAGGATGCGGCGGCCGAACAGGCTGGCGACCAGTTCCACCAGCACGCGGGCGCTGCGGCCGCGCTCGTCCAGGAACGGGTTGAGCTCGACCACGTCGAGCGAGCCGACGAGGCCGGAATCGTGCAGCATCTCCATGATCAGGTGCGCCTCGCGGAACGTCGCCCCGCCGGGCACCGTGGTGCCGACGGCCGGCGCGAGGCCGGGATCGAGGAAGTCGATGTCGAAGCTGACATGCAGGTGGCCCGAGGCCGCCGCGACCCGCTCCAGGCTGCGCCGGAGCGGCGCCACCACGCCGAACTCGTCGATGTGGCGCATGTCGGTGACCTCGACGTTCCGCGCGGCCACGAGCGCCCGCTCGCCGGCATCGATCGAGCGCAGGCCGAACAGGTGGACGCGGGTCGGGTCGAGGGCGGGGCGGCCGGGGTCGGCGAACAGGTCGGACAAGCCGGGCTCGCCGCAGAGCGCCGCCAGGGGCATGCCGTGCAGGTTCCCCGACGGCGAGGTCTCGGGGGTGTTGAAGTCGGCATGCGCGTCGAGCCAGAGCACGAAGAGCGGCCGGCCGGTCCGCGCGCAGTGGCGCATCGCCCCCTCCACGGTCCCGAGCGACAGGCTGTGGTCGCCGCCGAGGACCACGGGCAAGTCGCCCGCATAGAGCGCGGCCTCGACCCGCCGGGCGAGCGCGCGGGTCCAGGCGGCGACGGCCGGCCTGCCGACGGCGTCGGCCGGCCCGTCGGGCACCACGTCGCCGTGGTCGGCCACCGCGTGGCCGAGGTCGCGCAGGGTGCGGACGAGGCCGGCGGTGCGCAGGGCGGCCGGGCCCATCACGGAGCCGGGCTCGCTGGTGCCGACCTCGGTCGGCACGCCGAGGATCGCGATACGTTCCGGCCCGTCCATTCCCACCCCGTTCCTGCGGCGTCCTGCCGGTCGCCGCGCCTCATGACAGGCTTCGGCGACGAACCCGTGTCCGGGCACTCGCCAAGGGCTTTAGCCGGGAACGGCCCTCGACACGAAGGCCCACGGGCAAGCCGCGAGCCAGGGGCTGCCGCGGCCGGCGCGGAAACGGGGAAACGCGCCGGGGCGCGGGCGGTTGGGAGGGACGCCGACCGCGACGCATCGAAGGAGATCGCCCATGCGGGACCGTTTACAGGCCTCCCCTCGCCGAACCGCCGCCTGCCGAGCCTTGGCTTCTGCCGCGGCGATCCTGCTCGCGCCCGCGGCCTTCGCGCAGACCACGCCGGTGGCGGGAGCCGCCCGCGTCACCGCGCACATGGAGGTGGTCGGCGCGGACGGGGCGCATGTGGGCACGGTCGACACGGTCGAGGACGGGACCATCGTCCTGGCCGGGACCGACCGGGATGCGGGCGGGCGGCCTCACGTCATCCCGATCGCGTGGATCGGCACGGTGGACGGCAAAGTGCTGCTGACGAAGCCGGCGGCCGAGGCGAAGGCGCAATGGGATCGGGTCGGCAGGCCGGGCGGCGACCCGAAGCGCTGAAGCTCCGCCCTTACTCGGCGACCGCCTCGGTGACCTGGACGCGGCCGGCATCCTCGATGATCGCGGCGGCTGCCGCCTTGGCGAGCATCGCGTAGCCGCGGTCGGCCATGTGGAGGCCGTCGGCGGAGAAGAGCTGGTTGTGGGTCAGCTTGCCGTCGCGGATCCAGCCGCGCATCAGGTCGGCGCGGCGGATCACCGGCACGTCGAGTTCGTCGCCGATCTCGCGCACGGCGTCGCGGAAGCGGTCGGAGCCGGGGGTGGCGTCGAGCTTCGGGCACCATTGCGGCTCCATCAGAACCACGTCGATGCCGGCCTCCTGCATGCGGCGCACGGCGCTCACCGTCGCCTCGCGGAAATGCTCGATGGACACGCCGCGAAGGGGGTCGTTGCTGCCGGTCTGCCAGATCACGAGCTGCGGCTCGGCGGCGATCACGTCGCGGTCGAGGCGGCGCAGCATGTCGTCGACGTGCTCGCCGCCGATGCCGCGGTTCAGCACCGTGATGCTGGCGGCGACGCTCGGCAGGGCGGCGCGCAGGTCCGCCTGCAGGCGGGCGGGGTAGGCGTTGGCCGGCGTGCTGGCGCCGATGCCCTCGGTGGAGGACGAGCCGAAGGCGACGATGCGCAGCGGCGCGCCGATGGCGATCTGCCGGGCGACGTGCGGCAGGTCGATCTCGGCGCCCGCGTCGTGGAAGCCGAAATCGAACGGAGCCGGGAGGAGGTCGGCGTAGGCGAGCACCGCGCTCGGCAGGACGAACAGCCCGGTGAGCAGCGCGACGCCGCGAATCAAGCCCCGCAGGGGTTTCGTGACGCGGCGGGCGGACACGGTGTTCGGCACGGGCACCATCGGAGCGTTCGGGCTAGCAGGGATCGAATACGATCCTACGGGACCGATCGAAAGGTCCCGTCTGCAACACCTGTTGAATTCCGATTGAATTCGTAACGCAAAATTAAGGCTGAATTCCGGTGATGCCGTCTCCGCCCGCCCGCGCCCTGCCGCCCGACTCGGTCAGTTCGCCGGCGGCGTGAGCACGAGCTTGCCCACGAACGGCGCGTTCTTGTTGGCGGTGCTGGTGCAGGCGAAGTCGTGGTTTCCGGCCTCGAGCGTCCGCACGCGCAGGGTGCCCTGGCCGTCGCGCTTGACCAGGTAGCCCTTCTCGCTGGCGACGTGCACGAGGTCGCCGTCGGCGTGGAGCACGTGGCCGTTCTCGAACAGGCCGTCCGCGGTGATCGTCACCGGCGTGTCGGCGTGGCTGACCACGTGCAGGGCGACGTCGGTGTTGGCGGGCAGGCGCAGCTCCGCCGGGGCGCAGACCGGCTTGCCGTTCTCGGCGGTGATCGTCAGCTCGACCGGCGGCATCACGGAGCTCGACGGCGCGGGCAGGGGCTTGCCTTGGGTAAGGGGCTTGCCTTGGGCATGGCCGGAGACGGTCCCGAGGAGGAGGATGGCGGCCGCGGCGAGGTCGCGTCGAAGAAGCTGCATGAAGGTCTATCCGGAGAAGCGTGAGCGGCAGGCGGCGCGCGGTCGCGCCGCCTCGGGATAGGAGTGGAATGGCAGCCGGGGCATGCGAGTTCCGGCACGCGACGCCGCACCGGCGGCTCGCGGAGCGGTCCGGCGGAACCGGCCTCGACCGCGCGGCGGCCGGTGCATCAGCACCGCGTCGCTGCCGTGGACGGCCTCTCCGTCGTCGGCATGCTCCTGCTCTGGACCGGGGCTCGGTCCGCTCCTCCGGCATCGCCCAGGACACCGCATCCCTCGCCGACGCGATCGCCGGACCCGCCGCGGCGCGGCCGCTTCCGATCGCCCGCCGAGACGGCCAAGCCCCGGCGAGGGCCTACCCGACGATCACCCGCCGGTCGCCGGCCCGGCGGGTGAAGCCGGTGGCGTCGAGGTGCTCCAACAGCGGGATCGAGAACTTTCGCGAGATCCCGAGCGCCGCTCCGGCCTCGCGGGCGAGGAAGCCGGATTCCGGGCCGGTCGCCTCGGGGAAGGTGGCGCGGAGCTTGGCCCGCGCCTCCTCCACCGCCGCCTTGTGGAACAGCACGGCGCGGCGCTGCACCCGGTCGACGGCGCGGATCACCGTGCCGGCGCCGACGAGGTAGGTCAGCGCCTCGCGGCGGCGCACGTCGCGCCCGACCGCCTCCGCCTCGTCGGGCGGCGTGAGGCCGGCTTGGCGGAACAGGGCCTCGAGGCGCCGGGCGACCTCGCTCTCGTTGCGGGCCGGGTTGAACCCTGCGCGGCGGAAGAGGGCGGCGCCCTGAGTGCCCCCTGATGCGACGTCGCCGGTGGCGACGAGGTCGCGCAGCGCCGCGGCGGCCACCGGCTCGGCGAGTCCGAGCGCCCTGACGATCCGCTCGACCGGCAGGCCGTGCTCCATCGGCTGGTCGCGATGGTGCCCGTCCAGCACCGCCAGGATCGCGTCGCGAAGGCTCGCGAAGGCCGGTCCGCCGAGGATGCGCTCGCCGACCTCGCGGGCGCCGAGCGACGGCAGCAGCGCCCGCACCCGGTCGGGCGCCGCGCCGCCGACGCGGGCGAGGTCGCCCAAGGCGGCGCCGGCCGCCCCCGCTTGCGCGAGGCGGATCGCCAGAGCCTCGGCCGGCCCGCCTTCGGCAAGCGCCGCGAGGTCGGCGAGCACGCGGGGGTCGTGGCGTTTGCGGCGGCGGCTTTCGGGATCGAGCACCCGCCCGCCGGCCACCGTGGTCGCGGGTGAATCGCGGCGCAGGATGAACGGCTCGCGCGCCGGCACGGTGACGGCGGCGTCGAGGTGGAGCTGCGCCGGCGCCGTCGCGCCGGGCTCCAGCGCGTCGCGGTCGAGGAGGCGCAGGCGCGCGCCGACCTCGCTGGTGCCGAACAGCAGCCGCAGGGCCGTGCCTCCGGGAAGCGGGTCGCCGCCCGGGCTCGCGATGAGCGAAACGTCGAGCCAGCGCGACGACGCCAGGAGGTCCGGCGGCGCGAGTGCCTGCCCCCGGGCGATGTCGGACAGGCCGACGCCGCGCAGGGCCACCGCCGTCCGGCGACCGGGCTCGGCCGTCGTCACGGCGCGGCCGTGGATCTGCAGGCCGCGCACCGTCGCCGTGGCGCCGCCCGGCACGATCGCGACCGCGTCGCCGACGGAGAGGCGCCCGCGCCGGAGCGTGCCGGTGACCACCGTGCCGAAGCCCGCCCGCGAGAACACCCGGTCCACCGGCAGGTAGGGGAAGCCGTCGTCGGCCCGCGGCGGAGCCTCGTCGAGGAGGGCCGCCAGCGCCTCGGACAGGGCGGGCAGGCCGGCGCCGGTCAGCGTCGAGGTCGCGACGACGGCCGGCGCCTCGAGGCCCGCCCGCGTGGCCGCCGCCGCGACCTCGGCCGCGCGCTCCGCCAGCCGCTCCGGCGCGACGAGGTCGGACTTGGTGAGCGCGACGACCCCGCGGCGCACGCCGATCAGCCGGGCGATCTCGAGGTGTTCGAGGGTCTGGGGCTTGATGCCCTCGTTGGCGTCGACCGCCAGCAGCACCGCGCCCATGCCGGTGGCGCCCGAGATCATCGCGCGGACGAAGCGCTCGTGGCCGGGCAGGTCGACGAGGTCGATCTCGCCGTCACGCCCCTCGGGCGCGAGGAGGGCGAAACCCGGCACGATCGAGACGCCGCGGGCCTTCTCTTCCTTCAACCGGTCGGTCTCGATGCCGGTGAGCGCCCGGACCAGCGCGGTCTTGCCGTGATCGACATGTCCGATCACGCCGACGAGGAGTGTCTTCATCGCTTGCTCGTCACCGTCCCGACCGGGCGTGCTTCCAAAATCGCTGCCGCCGCGCGGCGTTCGTCCGACGACATGGCCGCGCACGCACCGGACATGCAAGCCGTTCCCATGAACGGCCACGTCGCGCCACCTGATCCCGCGACGCGCCCGCCGGGCAGGACCCCACCGCAGTCGATTGCGCACGATAGGTTATCGCATCAGGCTTTTGCACGAAGCGCAGGCGCCACCAAGGGCGAACTTCGCGGATGCGGCGCGGGGTGCGGCACCCTGGCCCCGCGCGTGCTACAGGGCTGCGGACCGCGACGGATCGGAGCAGAGTCCGGTGCGTTCTCGCGGTGACGGGGCTACGGCCCGAAACCAACGGACGACACGCTACATGGACACGCCGCGCGAGATCGAGCTGAAGCTGGACTGCACGGGCCCCGACCTCGCCGCCCTCGGCGCGCACCCGCTCCTGCAGGGGCACGGTGAAGGGCAAGCTGACGGGCACGGCGAAGCCGGAGCCTCCGAGCCGAAGCTTCTCGCGGCGACCTATTACGACACCGAGGACGGGGCGCTGCGCGCCGCCGACCTGACGCTTCGGGTGCGGCGGACGGGGGACACCTTCGTCCAGACGGTGAAGGCGGGCTCGGGCGCGGCCGGACTGTTCGACCGGGCGGAATGGGAGAGCCCGGTCGCCGGCGAGGCGCCCGATCCGTCGGCCTTCGCCGGCACGCCGGTGGCCGACCTCATCGCCGAGGCGAAGGCGCCGGCGCTGGTGGCGCAGTTCCGAACCGTGGTGATGCGCTCGGTCCGGCCGGTGACCTACGGCGCCTCGCGGATCGCGGCGACCCTCGACGAGGGCCGGGTCGAGACGGAAAAGGGCGACGCGCCCCTGTGCGAGCTCGAGCTGGAGCTCGAATCCGGCAACCCCGCCGACCTGTTCGCGCTGGCCCAGGCGCTCGCCGAGACGGTGCCGCTGCGCGTCGGCGTGCTGTCCAAGAGCGCCCGCGGCTTCGCCCTGCGCGACGGCAAGGCCGCACGGCCGAGCAAGTCCGACATGTCGCCGCTGCCGAAGGACGCGACCGGCGGCGAGGCCTTCCGCCACATCGCGCTCGGGTGCCTGCGGCACCTGCGCCTGAACGAGGACGTCTGGCGGCACGCCCGCGACCCGGAGGCGCTGCACCAGATGCGGGTGGCCCTGCGGCGGCTGCGCACCGCGCTCTGGCTGTTCCGGCCGATGCTGGCGGGCGACGACCGCGCGACCGCGCTCGGCGACGAGATCAAGCGCGTCACCGAGCCGTTCGGCCGGGCGCGCAACCTCGACGTGTTCCTCGAGAGCACCCTGCCCGAGGAGATCGCCCGGCGGCCGGACGAGCCGGGGCTCGTCGCCCTGCGCGAGCGCCTGGAGACCGAGCGCGACCGGGCGCACGACGCCGTCGGCGCGATCCTGGCCTCGCCCGAATGGCGCGGCCTGCTCCTCGACCTGCTCGCCTGGATCGAGGTCGGCCCGTGGCGGGAGGGCGCGGGCAAGCTCCGCGACGCGCCTGCCCGCGAGCTCGCCACGGAGGTGCTGGAGCGCCTGCGCCGGCGGATCGCCAAGCGCGGCCGGCACATCGAACGGCTCGACCCGGAGGCGCGCCATCGCGTGCGCATCGCCGGCAAGAAGCTGCGCTACGGTGCCGAGTTCTTCGCGGGCCTCTACGGCGGCCGGAAGGCGCGTCGGCGCCACAAGGCGTTCGCCGCCGCGCTGTCCGACCTTCAGGACCACCTCGGCGGCCTCAACGACCTCGCCACCGCGCACGCGGTGATGGCCGGCCTCGCCGACGAGTCCGGCCCCAAGCCGGACGCCCTCGACGGCCAGGCCCTGTTCGCCGCGGGCCTCGCCACCGCCGACGCCGAGGCGAAGGCAGGCGACCTGCTCGCGGGCGCGGCCGAGGCCCACGGCGCTCTGACCGACCTCAAGCCGTTCTGGCGCTGAAGCGGCCGGCCCACGGCACCTCGACGAGGCCGGACCATGCGGGCCGGGCGCGCCCGTTGGGGGTAGGCGCGCCCGGCCCGACGGTCGGCCGGCATCCGGACCGGGAGGCCGGGCGACGGGGCATCATCGCGCCTGCGTTTTTCTCGATCATGTCCGTTCGACGCGGGCCGTCATCGGTGCAACACGGACCGCCCGGGTTCTGTTATCCCCCCGACGCATCGGCGACCCCAAAGACCCGGTTCCCATGAGCTTCCTGAAAGACATCTTCGGCCGCCTGACCCAGGCGGTGACGGCCTATGCCGGCGACAAGGGCTTGATGCTGGCGGCGGTCTCGGCCGCCGCCAACGTCATCGTCGCCGACGGCGAGGTGGCCGGCGCCGAGTTCGAGACGGCTTTGGCCGGCCTCAAGGCCAACCCGATCCTCGAGAAGGGCTACGACACCCTGATGCTCGAGGCCGAGCTCTACGACGGGATCGCCCGCGCCCGGACGCGGGCGGGCCGGGCGGAGAACCTGCGCCACGCGTCGGCGCTCGCCGACCGGGCGCAAGCGCTTCGCGAAAACGTCTTCCTGATCGCGGCCGACGTCGCCGACCAGGACGGGATCAGCGGCATCGAGGCGGTGGCGCTGGCCGAGATCGCCGCCGCGCTCGGCGTCGACGGCGACGCGCTGCTCGGCGCCTCGCCGGTGCGCCGCCCGGTGCCGTGATCCCGGGCGGCGGCCGGACGGGCACGATCCTTGCCGGCCGCCGGGCCGTCACGCGGGCATCGTGACACGAGACACACACGCGAACACGGAGGCCAGGATGGCCGGCACGGCGAAGACCCATAACCTGCGCGTCGACGGCTCGCGCCTGTGGGCGACGATCGCGGAGACGGCGCGGTTCGGCGCGACGCCGGCCGGCGGGCTCAACCGCCTCACCCTGTCGCCGGAGGACGGCCAGGTCCGCGACTGGTTCCGGGACGCCTGCCAGGCTGCAGGGCTCACGGTGCGGGTCGACGCCCTCGGCACCCAGTACGCCCTGCGGCCCGGGCGCGACGCGAGCCGCCTGCCCGTCGCCTTCGGCTCGCACCTCGACACCCAGCCGACCGGTGGCCGCTTCGACGGCATCCTCGGCGTGCTGGCCGGGCTGGAGGCGATGCGCGCCCTGAACGACGCCGGCATCGAGACCGAGGCGCCGCTGCTGCTGGTCAACTGGACCAACGAGGAGGGCTCGCGCTTCGCCCCCGCGATGATGGCGTCCGCCGCCTATGCCGGCGACTTCACCACCGACGAGATCCTGGACAAGACCGACGCGGCCGGCATCACCGTCGGCGATGCGCTCGACGCGATCGGCTATCGCGGGACCGACGCCGTGGGCGACCAGGCGATCGGCGCCTTCGTCGAACTGCACATCGAGCAGGGGCCGATCCTGGAGGCCGAGGGCCTGACCGTCGGCGTGGTCGAGGGCGGGCAGGGCATCGCCTGGTTCGACGGCACGATCACCGGCTTCGAGGCGCATGCCGGCACCACGCCGATGCCGCGCCGCCGCGACGCGCTGCTCGGGCTGGCCGAGATCGCGCTCGCGGTCGAGCGGATCGCACGCGCGCACGCGCCCACCGCCGTCGCGACCGTCGGCGAGGCCGTGATCGGCGCCCCCTCCCGCAACGTGGTGCCGGGGCTGGTGCGCTTCACCCTCGACGTGCGCGACCCGAAATCGGAGGTCCTCGACGCGATCGAGGCGGAGCTGCGCGCGAGCCTCCCCGCGATCGCCGAACGGCGAAACCTCGCCGTCGACCTCGCGCGGATCTGGCGCAAGGAGCCGGTGCCGTTCGATCCGGGCGTGATCGCGGCGGTGGATGCCGCGGCCGAAAGCCTGGGCCTTTCGCGCCGCCGCATGGTCTCGGGCGCCGGGCACGACGCCTGCAACCTCGCGGGCCGGGTCCCGACCGCGATGATCTTCGTGCCGTGCAAGGACGGCGTCAGCCACAACGAGTCGGAGTCGGCGACGCCGGCCGACTGCGCCGCCGGCGCCGACGTGCTGCTGCAGACGGTGCTGACCCTCGCCAACGCGCCGAAGGCCTGATCCGTGGAGGCCCCGACCCGGCAGGCGTTCGCCCCCCGCATCCAGCGGCGGCTCGACGCGCTGGCCCAGATCAGCGCCGAGCCCGGCGCGATCACCCGCCTCTACCTCACCCCCGAGCAGGCGCGGGCCGAGGCCCTGGTCGCCGGCTGGATGCAGGAGGCCGGGATGCGGGTGCACCGCGACGCCGTCGGCAACCTGATCGGCCGCGTCGAGGGCCGCGAGCCCGGCGGCCCGGCCCTGGTGATCGGCTCGCACCTCGACACCGTGCGCAACGCCGGCCCCTACGACGGGCCGCTCGGCGTCGTCGCCGGGATCGCTTGCGTCGCGGCGCTGCTGCGCGAAGGCCCTCCGCCGGTCGCGATCGAGGTGGTGGGCTTCGCCGACGAGGAGGGCGTGCGCTTCGCCGCCACCCTCACCGGCAGCCGGGCCTTCGCCGGCCATCTCGACCCGGCGGCGCTCCGCACCCTCGATTCCGCCGGCACGACGCTCGCCGCCGCGATGCGCGAATACGGCCTCGACCCGAAGGCGGTGCCGGGCGCAGCGCGGCGCCCGGACGAGATCCTCGGCTACGTCGAGCTCCACATCGAGCAGGGGCCGATGCTGGAGCGCGAGGGGCTGCCCGTCGGCCTCGTCACAGCGATCAGCGGGGCGAGCCGCCTGGAGATCACCCTGTCGGGCGAAGCCGGCCACGCCGGCACCGTCGCCATGACCGAACGCCGCGACGCGCTCGCGGGCGCCGCCGAATGCATCCTGGCGATCGAGGCGCGCTGCCGCGGCGAGGAACACCTCGTCGGCACCGTCGGGCGCATCCAGGCGCTGCCCGGCGCGGTCAACACCATCCCGGGCCAGGCCAAGTTCAGCCTGGACCTGCGCGCGCCCGACGACGCGCAGCGGCACGCCGCCCTCGCGGACATCGACGGCGCCTGCAAGCGCATCGCGCTCCGCCGCCGGCTCGGCTTCGGCATCGCCCTCCTGCACGAGGCGGAGGCGGTGCCCTGCGACCCGGGCATGACGGCGCTGGTCGAGGCGGCGATCGTCGCCGAGGGCCATCCCGTCCTGTCGCTGCCGAGCGGGGCCGGCCACGACGGCATGGCGGTGGCGGCGATCGCGCCGATCGCCATGGTCTTCGTGCGCTGCCGCGGCGGCGTCAGCCACAACCCGGCCGAGTTCGCGAGCCTGCCCGACATCGAGGCCGGGACCCGGGTGCTGCTCGGGACGGTTCGCGGGTTCCTGGCGCAGCGGGCGGGATAGCGCCGCGGATCAGACCAGCCCGAGGTCGGCCGGCGCCGCGTCCGCGAACACCCGCCGGAGGCTCGCCGGATCGAGCCCGTAGAGGCGCCGCAGCAGCCCGGCGAGCAGGCTGCGGTAGTCGGTGAGCACCGGGTGATCCCGGTTCTGGAACAGGTGCGCCTCGTCGGACCGCACCTGCGGCCCGGCGATGCGGCCGCCGCGAACCCCGCCGCCCAGCACCCAGTAGACGCTGCCGTGCCCGTGATCGGTGCCGCGGTTGCCGTTCTCGCGGAAGGTGCGGCCGAACTCGGAGAGCACGACCACCACCGTGTCGGTCCAGACGGGGCCGACCTCCTCGACGAAGCCCGACAGGCCGCGGCCGAGCTCGCCGATCCGGTCGGCGAGGTAGCCGGTGGCCGCGCCCTGGTTCACGTGCGTGTCCCAGCCGCCGACGTCGACGAAGCCGAGGTTGAACTGTTCGCGCATCAGCCGGCCGATGCGCCGGGCCGAGAGCTCGAAGCCCTTCGGCGAGACGGCGCCGCGATCCGCCTCGGCCTGATGCTCCGAGACCGACTGGTAGACCGCGTCGCGCACGCGGAACCCCTCGGCCACCGCCGCGCCAAGCGGCGTGTCGCGGTACATCGCCGTGATCAGCCCGGCCTGGCGCGCGTCGACGCCGGGCTTGGCGACCCCGTTGATCGCGATGTTGGGCACCGTCTCAGGCCCGCGGAAGATCAGCGGGATCTGCTCGGTGAAGGCGATCGGCCGCACCCGCGTCAGCTCGGCGGCGAGCCGCGCCATGAAGCCCGAATTGTAGTCGCGGGCGGCGCCGACCGTCTGCCCGAGCTCGATCGTGTCCTGGGTCTCGAAATGGCTGCGCGTGAGGTCGTCGGTGCCCGAAAACGGCACGAAGGCGGCCTGCCCCTTCGCGTAGAGCGGCAGGATCGTGTCGCGCAAGCTCGGGTGCAGGCTCCAGTCGGCGTCGAGCGCCAGGGCCGCCGCGGGGTTGGCCGGGTTTGGCCGCGCCACCGCGAGGGTCGGCCGGGCGCGGTAGTAGAAGTCGCCGCCCGTCGGGATCACGACGTTGGCCGCGTCGTAGGCGCCCCGCAGGAACACCACGAGCAGGCGCGCATCCGCCTTCGGCGCGGCCCAGACCCGGCCGGCGACGGTCGCGAGCCCGAGCGCGAGGGAGGCTCGGATCAGGTGGCGGCGGTGCGGGTCGCGCGGGTCCATGGGCGGCCTTCAGCGCATGAATTCGGGGGCGGACAGGAACAGGGTGTTCCAGTCCTGCGGGGAGACGGCGCGGGCGAGGGCGTCCCGGGTCGGGGCGCCCAGCGTCGCCGACAGGGTCGAGAAGTACGGCCCGTTCTGGAGGAGCGGGAAGGCCGGCTCGTCGGGCAGGCCGGGGGCCGGCTTGAACAGGCCGGCGGAGCCCGACCCGATCTGCCGGGCGATCTCGAAGCGCGTCGTCATCTGCCCCGGCCCGTTCCAGGCGGCGGCGCCGAGCGGGTAGCCGTCCGGCGTCGAGCGGTTGAACAGGCCCTCGCCGAGGCGGTTGAGCCAGCCCTGGACCGGCAGGGTGTTGCGGATCGTCCGGTCGTCGTAGGCGAGGCGCACGGCCGAGAGCACGTACCGGACCGGGTCCTTGAACCCGCCCCCGAGGGAGGCCGCGAACTCGGGCGCGTGGACCAGCGCGTCGAGCACGGCGGCGATGTCGCCGTCGCTGCGGGTGAAGACCTGCGCCAGCCGCGCCACCAGGGCGTCCGGGGGCGGGGCCCCCAGGACATAGGTCGCGAGCGCCGCCGACACGGCCCGCGCGGTGGCGGGCGCGCGGGCGATCAGGTCGAGGGCCTCGACGACCTCCGGCCAGCCGCGGCCGCGGATCGCGTGGCCGAGGAAGACCTTGTCACCGTAATCGTGGCGGTTCGGGTTGAATTCGAACAGGCCGGCGCGGACGAGGTCGGCCTGCCGTTCCGGCTTCAGCTTCGGGTCCTCGGGGCGGGCGTCGATGCCGACGCCCGTGAGGATGCGGGCCAGCGCCTCGACGTCGCCCTGCGTGTAGCCGGAGCCGACGCCCATTGTGTGCAGCTCCATCAGCTCGCGGGCGTAGTTCTCGTTGAGATGGCCGGCGGCGTTGTCGGCGTTGTCGAGGTAGCGCAGCATCGCCGGGTGCCGCAGGGTCGCCTCCAGCAGGTCGCGGAAGCGGCCCAGCGCGTGCGGGCGGATCGCCGCGTCGACGTAGTCGCCGACCATCGCCCGCAGGTTCGCCTTGCCCTGGTGGACGTTGAAGCGGTTGAGCCAGAACCAGGTCATGCGCTCGCGCAGCTGGTCGGGGCTCGCCAGCGCCCGCAGGATCGTCGCCGCGGCGGCGTCCCGGGCCGTGGCCGACAGCGCCGCCTGGTAGGCCTGCTGCGCGGCCTTGCGCGCCTCCGGGTCGGGCTCGGCGTTGGCGGCCTTCGCCTGCGCGTCGAAGGCGGAGATCCGCTCGATCAGCGTGCCCTTCGGCGCGAGCGCGTCGACCTGCGCCTGGGCGGCCTCCGGCAGGCGCGGGCTTACGAGGGGATGAAGCTGCTCCTTGAGCCAGCGCTCGCGGCCCTTGGCGCGCAGCTCCGCATGGCTCGCGGGCGAGACGCCCCAGGTCAGGGCATCGAGGAAGGCGGCGTCGCGAAGTGCGGCGTCGGTCGCCGGCGCCGCGCGGGCTGCGACCGGCGCGACGGCCAGGAGCGTCGCGAGCGTCAGACAGGACGCGCCAAGGGCAGGGCGCACGATCGAATCCCCCTCGTTCCCGCCCGATCCAGCGACCCGATTGTGGCGCCGATGCGGTCGCGGGCCGCGGGGCCTATTCCAGCGGGCCGACCGCGGCCTCCACCGCCGCGACCACCGCCCCCGAGCGCACCAGAGCGAGCGCGGCCTCCATCTCGCTCTGGTACCAGCGGTCGCCGGACAGGGCCGGGGCGATGACCTTGCGCACCGCGTCCAGCGCCGCCTGGGTGCCGGAGCCGAGGGGATGCTCCCGGGCCACGTCGGCAACGAGGGAGAGCGCCTGGCAGGCCATCAGGATCTCGCCGGCGACGATGGTCTCGACGTTGGCGACGATGGTGCGGGCCTTGCGCGCGCACCAGGTCGAGTTCGAGACGTGGTCCTCGGCGTTCGACTTGCCGGGGATCGAGTCGACCGAGCCGGGCATCGACAGGGTCCGGTTCTCCATGACGAGGGCCGACATCGTGCATTGCACGGTGGCGAAGCCCGTGTTGAGGCCCTTCTTGCCGGCGAGCAGGTTGCGCGGCAGGCCGTAGCTCATGGTCGGGTCGACGAGGCGCGCGAGCCGCCGCTCCGAGATCGAGCCGAGGTCGGTGGCGGTGATGGCGAGCAGGTCCATCGCCTGCGCCACGTAGGCGCCGTGGAAGTGCCCGGCCGAGATGCAGGTGTAGTGGTCGGCCCCGTCGGCGAAGATCAGCGGGTTGTCGGTGGCCGCGTTGATCTCGGTGCCCATGATGCCGTCGACGTAGGCCAGCGCCTCGCGCACCGGCCCGTGCACCTGCGGCGCGCAGCGCAGCGAGTACACGTCCTGCACCCGCGGCGGCGGGGCTTGGCCGGGCGCGCGGGCCTCGTCGGGGAACACCGTGACGCGG
Source organism: Methylobacterium sp. WL8 (assembly GCF_008040045.1). NCBI lineage: Bacteria > Pseudomonadati > Pseudomonadota > Alphaproteobacteria > Hyphomicrobiales > Methylobacteriaceae > Methylobacterium > Methylobacterium sp. WL8. The sequence continues at coordinate 16,871 of NZ_VRVF01000072.1, forward strand.
GCGCCTTCGGTGCAGCGCTCGGAATCGCCGATCATCCGCAGCACGTTGCGGGCCGAGGCCGCCTGGCCCTTGTGCGGGCGGGCGGCGTGGACGCGGGGATCGAAGGCGGCCTTCTCCGCCCGCAACGCCTCGAGCGTCAGGGCGAGCGCGACCTCGGCGGCCTTCAGCACCCGCTTCATGTCCTCGAGCGCCAGCACGCCGACGGCGAGCGACACGGTGGAGCCGTTGATCAGAGCCGAGGCGTCCTTGGCCTCCAGGGGGAATTCGGCCGGAAGGCCCGCCAGCGTCAGCGCCTCGCGGGCCGGCATGCGGCGGCCCTCGTAATAGGCCTCGGCCTCCGCGAACCCGCAGATCGCCCCGGCCAGGTGTGCCAGCGGCGCGAGGTCGCCCGACGCCCCGACCGAACCCTTGGACGGGATCACCGGCACGATCCCGGCGTTCAGGCAGGCGAGCAGCCGGTCGACGACGGCGACGCGCGGCCCGGAGAAGTTCGAGGCGAAGGCGTTGGCGCGCAGCAGCATGGTGGCGCGCACCGCCTCCGCGTCGAACGGCTCGCCCATGCCGGTGGCGTGGGCGTAGACGGTGAGCCGCTGGTAGGCCTGCATCTCGTCCATGCGCACGCGCTGGTCCTTGAACAGGCCGACGCCGGTGTTGAACGAATACATCAGCGGCGCGTCGTCGGTCATGAAGTGCGCGTCGATGTAGTCCCGCGCGCCGACGAGGTTCTTTCGCGCGCCCTCGTCCAGGACCGCCTCGGCGCGGTGGCCGGCGGCGTCGGGGCGGGCGACCGCGAGCACGTCCGCTGCGGTGAGGGTGCGGCCGTCGATGGTGGTCGTCGTCATGGGCTGTCTCTCGAAGGGGGGCTTTCCCGGCGGGGGAGCACGAACCGGGCCGTCACGGCGCCGGATGGCGGGCGATCCAGTGGCGGGCGACGTCGAGGCGGCGGGCGAGCCAGACGCGGTCGTGGGCGGCGACGTGGTCGAGGAAGCGGGCGAGCGCCGCCATCCGCCCCGGCCGGCCGACGAGGCGGCAATGCAGGCCGACCGACATCATCTTGGGCGCCGTCGCACCCTCGGCGTAGAGCACGTCGAAGCTGTCGCGGAGGTAGGCGAAGAACTGGTCGCCGGAATTGAAGCCCTGGAGGCTGGCGAACCGCATGTCGTTGGCGTCGAGGGTGTAGGGCACCACGAGGCCGTTGCGCCCGGCCTGCGTCAGCCAGTAGGGCAGGTCGTCGGCGTAGGAATCCGACAGGTAGGTGAAGCCGCGCTCCAGGCCGAGCTCCAGGGTGTGGACCGAGGAGCGGCCGGTGTACCAGCCCTCGGGCCTCGTCCCCGTCACCGCCGCGTGGATGCGGATCGCCTCGTCCATCGCCGCCGCCTCGTCCGCGCGGGAGGCGTCGCGCATGTCGATCCACTTGAGGCCGTGGCTGGCGATCTCCCACTCGGCCTCCCGCATCGCCGCGACGGCCTCCGGGTTGCGCATCAGCGCATGCGCCACGCCGAACACGGTGACGGGTATCCCGCGGGCCGTGAACAGCCGCCACAGCCGCCAGAACCCGGCGCGCGAGCCGTACTCGTAGAGCGATTCCATGTTCATGTGGCGCTGCCCCGGCCAGGGCTGCGCGCCGACGATCTCGGACAGGAACGCCTCGGACGCGGGGTCGCCGTGCAGGATGCAGTTCTCGGCGCCCTCCTCGTAGTTCAGCACGATCTGCACCGCGACGCGGGCCTCGCCCGGCCAGTCGGCCCGAGGCGGGTTGCGGCCGTAGCCGACGAGGTCGCGGGGGTAGGCAGGGTCGCGGGAATCGGTCAACGGATCTGCTCGGGTGGTCGCCAGGCTCCCTCGACGCAAGGACGCGGCCGGGGCCGCCGTCAACCCCGCCCGCGGGATCCGGCCCGAATCCCGCTTGAAGCCGGCGCCCGCCGTGCCCCCTCGGCGCGGCGCCGGAAAGCCGTGAAACCAGGACCGCCGATGCGCACGATCCCGATCGAACCGGTGGACGAGGCCGCCCTTCGGCCCTTCGCCGACCTGCTGGTCGCACCGGACAGCGGGCCGCGGCAGGACCATGCGAGCCCGATCGAGAACTTTCGCGTGGGCGTGGCCGCCAACCTCGCCCTGATCCGCAGCGAGCCGTTCGCCGGCCTGATGCCCCTGACCCGCCTGGAGCGGCATCCCCATTCGAGCCAGGCCTTCCTGCCGCTGGCGGTGGAGGCCTACCTCGTCGTCGTGGCGCCCGACCGCGACGGGCGGCCCGACGAATCCGCGATCCGCGCCTTCCGGGTCCCGGGGCATGCCGGCGTCAACTACCGCGCCGGGGCCTGGCACGCGCACCTGACGACGCTCTCGACCCCCGGCACCTTCGCGATGCTCGTGCACGAGGACGGCACGCGGGAGGATTGCGTGTTCGCCGCCATCGGGCCGGTGACCCTCGGCCCCGATTGATCGATCTGCGCCCGCATGATGCGCAGCGTCAGCCAAATGATTATAAAATAGGCAAATCCGCTCGATCGGATCATGCCTGCGAAATGGGCAGGCGCGATACCAAGCCCCTTACGCGCCGGGTTTGGCGCAACCCTTGCCCGCCGACCCTGCCCCGCTCGGCCCACGCCCTTTCGATGAGGATGCCCGATGACGACCCGCGACGCACCGCTGCCGGATCTCGATGCCTTCGCCTCCGCCAGCGCCGCACTTCTCGGCTTGAGCCTCGATCCCGCCTGGGTCGCGCCGGTGACGGCCAACCTCCGGGTGCTGGCCGCCGCAGCCGACCTCGTCGGCGGCTTCCCGCTGCCCGACGAGGCCGAGGCCGCCCCGGTCTTCGAGGCCTGAGGCGATGGAGCAGAGCACCGACTGGAGCCGGGCCGAGGCCGGTTCGATCGCCGCCGGCGTCGGGCAGGGGCGTGTCCGGGCGCGCACCGTGATCGAGGCCGCGCTGGCGCGGATCGCCCGGATCGACCCGGCGATCAACGCCTTCACCGACGTGACCGCCGACCGGGCGCTGGCCGCGGCCGACGCCCTCGATGCGCGGACGGCCGCCGGCACGCCGCCGGGGCCGCTCGCCGGCGTGCCCTTCGCGGTGAAGAACCTGATCGACTGCGCCGGCCTGCCGACGCGGGCGGGCTCGAAGATCAACCGCGAGCGGGCGCCGGCCGGGCGCGACGGCGCCCTGGTGCGCCGCCTGGAGGCGGCGGGCGCGATCCTCGTCGGCGCGCTCAACATGGGCGAGTACGCCTACGACTTCACCGGCGAGAACGTGCACGACGGCGACAGCCGCAACCCGCACGGGGCCGGCCACATGACCGGCGGCTCGTCGAGCGGCTCGGGCGGGGCGATCGCCGCCGGCCTCGTGCCGCTGACGCTGGGCTCCGACACCAACGGCTCGATCCGGGTACCGTCGGCCTTCTGCGGCTGCTTCGGCTTGAAGCCGACCTACGGCCGCCTGACCCGGGCCGGCAGCTTCCCGTTCGTCAACAGCCTCGACCACCTCGGGCCGATGGCGCGCAGCGTCGCCGACCTGGCGCTCGCCTACGACGCGATGCAGGGTCTCGACCCGGACGACGCGGTGGCGACGGCCCGTCCGGCGGAGCCGGTCCTGCCGGGGCTGGATTCCGGCCTCGGCGACCTCCGGATCGCCGTGGCCGGGGGCTACTTCGCGCGCGGCGGCGACCCGGAGGCGTTCGCGGCGGTGCAGGTGGTGGCCCGGGCGCTGTCCGCGACGCGGGTCGTCGAGATCCCGGAAGCCGCCCGCGCCCGGGCGGCGGCCTACCTGATCACCGCGGCGGAGGGCGCGGCGCTCCACCTCGACCGCCTCCGGACCCGGCCGGAGGATTTCGATCCGGCGGTGCGCGACCGCCTCATCGCCGGGGCGATGCTGCCGGCGCCCTTCGTCGAGCGGGCGCAGCGCTTCCGCCGCTGGTACCGCGGCGCGGTGGCCGACCTGTTCGCGGACGTGGACGTGATCCTGGCGCCGTCCACCCCGTGCCGGGCGCCGCCGCGCGGCCAGACGCACTTCACCCTCGACGGCGTCTCGCTGCCGGTGCGGGCCAACATCGGCGTGTTCACGCAGCCGATCTCGTTCATCGGCCTGCCGGTGGCGGCGGTGCCGGTCTGGCTCGACGGCGGGCTGCCCCTCGGGGTGCAGGTGATCGCCGCGCCCTGGCGCGAGGACGTGGCCTTGCGGGTGGCGCGGGTGCTCGAACGGCTCGGCACCGTCCGCGCCCCGATCGCGGAGCTGGTCTGATGGTGATCGACGATTGGGAGGTGAAGGCCGAGGTCGAGGCGGCGTTCCGCGCCTACGAAACCGCGCTGACGACGAACGACGTGCCGGTGCTCGAGGCGCTGTTCCGCGACGACCCCCGCACCATCCGCTACGGCGGGGGCGAGAACCTCTACGGCATGGACGCGATCCGCGCCTTCCGCCGGGCGCGCTCGCCCGTGGGCCTGGAGCGGACCCTGTCCGAGACGGTGATCACCACCTACGGGCGCGATTTCGCCACCGCGATGACCCTGTTCTTCCGTGCGAGCGCGCCGGGGCGGGTCGGCCGGCAGAGCCAGACCTGGGTGCGGTTTCCCGAGGGCTGGCGGGTGGTCGCCGCCCACGTGAGCCTGATCGACGGGTAGGGCGGCCCCGCCCGCCTGAATAAACAATCAGGGCTTCCGGCCGGTCTGGCCGCGCGCTTGCATGGAGCCGGGCGTCCTCTGCGGCGCCCGGTCACGGGTGGCCGCCCCACGGAGCAACCCCGCCCGACATGCCGTTCCGCTCGATGAAGACCTTCACCGCCCGCGCGGCCTTCGCCGGCTCCCTGATGCTGTCGGCCCAGGCCGCGATGGCCCAGGGCACGCTGCGGATCGGCATGACCGCCTCCGACATCCCGCTGACCACCGGCCAAGCCGACAACGGCGGCGAGGGCATGCGCTTCATGGGCTACACGGTCTATGACGGGCTCATCAATTGGGACCTGTCCTCGGCGACCAAGCCCTCCGACCTCGTGCCGGGGCTGGCCGAGAGTTGGGCGGTGGACGCCGCCGACAAGACCAAGTGGACGTTCAAGCTGCGGCCCGGCGTGAAATTCCACGACGGCTCCGACTTCACCGCCGACGCGGTGGTGTGGAACCTCGACAAGCTGCTGAAGAACGACAGCCCGCAATACGATCCGCGCCAGTCGGCGCAGGGGCGCACCCGCATCCCGGCGGTCGCGAGCTACAAGGTCGTCGACCCGACGACCGTGGAGATCGTCACCAAGGCGCCCGACGCGACGCTGCCCTACCAGATCGCCTGGGTGATGATGTCCTCGCCCGCGCAGTGGGAGAAGCTCGGCAAGTCCTGGGACGCCTTCGCCAAGACCCCGTCCGGCACCGGCCCGTGGAAGCTGACCCTGTTCGCCCCCCGCGAGCGCGCCGAGATGGTCCCCTTCAAGGAGTACTGGGACAAGGCTCGGGTCCCGAAGCTCGACAAGCTCGTGCTGGTGCCGCTGCCGGAGGCCAACGCCCGCGTCGCGGCGCTCCGCTCCGGCCAGGTCGACTGGATCGAGGCGCCCGCGCCCGACGCCGTCGCCTCGCTGAAGGGCGCCGGCTTCACCATCGTCACCAACACCTATCCCCACAATTGGACCTGGCACCTGTCCCGCGTCGAGGGCTCGCCCTGGAACGACGTCCGCGTGCGCAAGGCCGCCAACCTCGCCATCGACCGGGACGGCCTGAAGGAGCTGCTCGGCGGCCTCGCGGTGCCGGCGACCGGCTTCTTCCCGCCCGGCCACCAGTGGTTCGGCCACCCGACCTTCCAGGTGAAGTACGATCCGGCCGCCGCCAAGAAGCTGCTGGCGGAGGCCGGCTACGGCCCGAACAAGCCGCTCAAGACCAAGATCGCGATCTCGGCCTCGGGCTCGGGCCAGATGCAGCCGCTGCCGATGAACGAGTTCGTGCAGCAGAACCTCGCCGAGGTCGGCATCCAGGTCGACTACGAGGTGGTCGAGTGGAACACGCTGATCAACATCTGGCGCGCCGGCGCCAAGGCCGACATCTCGCGCGGCGTGACGGGCATCAACTACTCGTACTTCATCCAGGACCCCTTCACCGGCTTCATCCGGCACCTGCAGTGCAACTTCGCCCCGCCGAACGGCACCAACTGGGGCTACTACTGCGATCCGGCGATGGACAAGCTGTTCGACCAGGTCCGCAACACCTTCGACAAGGCCGAGCAGACGGCCGTGCTGGAGAAGGTCCACGAGAAGTTCGTCGACGACGCGCTGTTCATCATGATCACCCACGACGTGAACCCGCGGGCGATGAGCCCGAAGGTGAAGGGCTTCGTCCAGGCGCAGAACTGGTTCCAGGATTTTTCGAACATCACCATGGCGACGGGGAAGTGAACCACGGCTCTTCCCTCCCCTGAAGCGGGGGAGGGCGCTTCGCGCATCATGACCTGGGATCGGAACAAGGAAACCCGAATCCGATGCTGCTCTACATCCTCAAGCGCCTCGTCGCCGTGACGCCGGTGGCGTTCGGAGTGAGCCTCGTCTGCTTCCTCCTGGTCCACCTCGCGCCGGGCGATCCCTTGAGCGCGATCCTGCCGGCGGACGCGACGCAGGCGACCATCGACGAGATGCGCGCCGCCTACGGCTTCGACAAGCCGCTGCCGGTGCAGTACGCGATCTGGCTCTGGCACGTGCTGCACGGCGACCTCGGCGTCTCGATCGCCACCGGCCGGCCGGTGCTCGGCGAGGTCACCCGCGCGGTGGTCAACAGCCTGATCCTCGCCTCGGTGGCGACGCTGATCGGCTTCACCTTCGGCACCCTGTTCGGGTTCGTCGCCGGCTATCACCGCAACTCGATCCTCGACCGGGTCGCCTCCGCGATCTCGGTCTTCGGCGTCTCGGTGCCGCATTACTGGCTCGGCATGGTGATGGTGATCGTGTTCTCGGCCAACCTCGGCTGGCTGCCGCCGACCGGGGCGGGGCCGGACGGCTCCGGCAACTGGCGGCCCGACTTCGAGCACCTGCGCTTCATCATCCTGCCCGCCGTGACGATGTCGGTGATCCCGATGGGCATCATCGCCCGCACCGTGCGCGCGCTCGTCGCCGACATCCTCGCCCAGGACTTCGTCGAGGCCCTGCGCGCCAAGGGCCTCGACGAGGTCGGGGTGTTCAAGCACGTGGTCCGCAACGCGGCGCCGACCGCGCTCGCGATCATGGGCCTGCAGCTCGGCTACCTGCTCGGCGGCTCGATCCTGATCGAGACGGTGTTCGCCTGGCCCGGCACCGGCTTCCTGCTCAACGCCGCGATCTTCCAGCGCGACCTCCCCCTGCTCCAGGGCTCGATCCTCGTGCTGGCGATGTTCTTCGTCGCCCTCAACCTCCTCGTGGACGTGATGCAGACCGCACTCGATCCGCGCATCGAGCGGGCCTGATCCGATGACAGCACCCGTCACCGCCGCCACCATGGCCCTCGACGGGGGCATCGCCCCCGCGGCGTCCGAAGTCGAGCCCGACGCCTTCGTCGCCTCCCGCGGCTACTGGGGCCATGTTGGCCACCGCCTGGTGCGCGACCCGGTGGCGATCACCGCCGGCGCGGTGATCCTCGCCATCGTGGTCGTCGCGATCCTGTCGCCGTGGATCACGCCGATGGACCCGTATCGCGGCTCGATGCTGCGCCGCCTGAAGCCCGTCGGCGACGCGACCTACTGGCTCGGCTCGGACGAGCTCGGCCGCGACATGCTGAGCCGCCTGATGGTCGGCGCGCGGCTGTCGCTGTTCATGGGCGTGACGCCGGTGCTGATCGCCTTCGTGATCGGCTCGTCGATCGGGATCGTGGCCGGCTACGTCGGCGGCTGGACCAACACGATCCTGATGCGCACCATCGACGTGTTCTTCGCCTTCCCCTCGGTGCTGCTCGCCATCGCGCTGTCGGGGGCGCTCGGGGCCGGCATCTTCAACGCCATCGTCTCGCTGACCTGCGTGTTCGTCCCCCAGATCGCGCGGATCTCCGAGAGCGTCACCACCGGCATCCGGGCGCGCGACTACATCGACGCCGCCCGGCTGTCCGGCGCCTCGGCGCTCACGATCATGCGGGTGCAGGTGCTCGGCAACGTGGTCGGGCCGATCTTCGTCTACTCCACCGGCCTGATCTCGGTCTCGATGATCCTGGCCTCGGGCCTGTCCTTCCTCGGCCTCGGGGTGCGCCCGCCCGAGCCCGAATGGGGCCTGATGCTCAACACGCTCCGCACCGCGATCTACGTGAACCCGACGGTGGCGGCGCTGCCGGGGCTGGCGATCTTCATCGTCTCGATCTCGTTCAACCTGTTCTCGGACGGCCTGCGCAGCGCCATGGAGATCCGCCAGTGACGGGCCTCGTCAGGGACGGAAACCGGGCGAAGCGCGGGTCCCTTCTCCCAGGGGGAGAAGGACAGGATGAGGGGCGTGACCTCTCCGGACGGCGCACGCCCCTCACCCCGACCCTCTCCCACCGGGAGAGGGGGTGGTCCGGAGCCACGCCCGCCGGACGGAGCAGAAATCAAAGCCCCAAG
>NZ_VRVF01000073.1:0-25095 GCF_008040045.1 Methylobacterium sp. WL8
GGGCGGGACCAGGGGCATGGCCGAAGTGCTATGCGGACGCGGCGGCGAGGTCAAAGCCCGCCGCAGGACGGTGGATCCGGTGCACGACGCGCACCTTCGTGCGATAGGACCCTTTCCCCGGTCCCGGATTTCGGGAACACCCTGATCCCATGAACATCCTCCTCGTCGGCAACGGCGGCCGCGAACACGCCCTCGCCTACGCCCTTGCGAAAAGCCCGCTCTGCACCCGTCTGTTCACGGCGCCGGGCAATCCCGGCACCGCCCGGCACGGCGAGAACCGGCCGGAGCTGGACGTCGCCGACCACGGCGCGGTCCGCGCCTTCTGCGAAGCCGAGCGCGTCGGCCTCGTCGTGATCGGGCCGGAGGCGCCGCTGGTCGCCGGCCTCGTCGACGACCTGACCCGGGCCGGCATCCGCGCCTTCGGGCCGACCCGGGCCGCCGCGCAGCTCGAAGGCTCGAAGGGCTTCACCAAGGCGCTGTGCAGCGAGCGCGGCATCCCGACGGCCGGCTACGGCCGCTTCGCCGCCCTCGACCCGGCGCTCGCCCACGTGCGCGCCAAGGGCGCCCCGATCGTGGTGAAGGCCGACGGCCTGGCCGCCGGCAAGGGCGTCACCGTCGCCGAGACGGTGGAGCAGGCCGAGGGCGCGCTGCGGGCGCTGTTCGCCGATGCGGGCGCGGAGGTGGTGATCGAGGAGTGCATGTTCGGCGAGGAGGCGAGCTTCTTCGCCCTGTGCGACGGCACCCGGGCGATCGCCATGGGCACCGCGCAGGACCACAAGCGCGTCTTCGACGGCGACCGCGGCCCCAACACCGGCGGCATGGGCGCCTACTCGCCGGCCGGCATCGTCACGCCCGCGATCGAGCGGACCGTGATGGAGACGATCATCCAGCCGACGCTCGACGGCATGCGCGCGCGCGGCACGCCGTTCACCGGCATCCTCTATGCCGGCCTGATGCTGACCGCGGACGGGCCGAAGCTGATCGAGTACAACACCCGCTTCGGCGACCCCGAGGCGCAGGTGCTGATGCCGCGCCTCGCCTCCGACCTCGTCCCCGCTTTGCTCTCGGCCTGCGACGGCAACCTCGCCGGCGTCAGCCTGGAGTTCGACGCCTCGCGCGCCGCGCTCACCGTGGTGATGGCGGCGGCCGGCTATCCCGGCACGGTGGTGCGCGGCTCGACCATCCGCGGCATCGCCGACGCCGAGCGCGACGGCGCCCTGGTGTTCCAGGCCGGCACCCGCGCCGAGGGCGAGGCCATTCTGGCCGACGGCGGCCGCGTGCTCGCGGTCACCGCGCTCGGCGACAGCGTGCTGGAGGCGCAGGCCCGCGCCTACGCGGCCGTGGCCCGCATCGACTGGCCGGAAGGGTTCTGCCGCCGCGACATCGGCCAGCGCGCCGTCGCCCGCGAAGTCGCCGGCCAAGGCATCTAATTTTTTGCGATTGGGCGACGCGGGTGTGTCCCGCGCCGCGCCCAGTCCGGACGCCACCTGCGGGACACCCGGTCCGGCAGGTCCGAAAAATCAGCGGCCGAGGGCGTAGAGGGCGATCGCGGCGGCGTTCGAGACGTTGAGGCTGCGGATCTCGCCGGTGAACGGGATCTTGGCGAGCACGTCGCAGCAGGCGCGGGTGCGCTCGCGCAGACCCTTGCCCTCGGCGCCGAGGACGATGACCGCGGGCCGCGTCGGCGTGAGCGTGTCGAGGCCGGTCTCGGCGTCGGAATCGAGGCCGATGCGGGTGAACCCCTGCTCGCCGAGGGTGATCAGCGCCTCGGCCAAATTGCGGACCACCAGGAACGGCACGTGCTCGAGGCCGCCCGAGGCGGATTTCGCCAGCACGCCGGTGGCGCCCGGCGCGTGGCGCGCCGTGGTGACGATGCCGGTGACGCCGAAGGCCGCGGCGGTGCGCACGATGGCGCCGACGTTGTGCGGATCGGTGATCTGGTCGAGGGCCAGCAGCAGCGCGTCGGCCGGCAGCGCGTCGAGGCCGGGCGAGGCGAGGGGGTCGGCCTCGAGGTAGAGGCCCTGATGCACCGCATCCGCCCCGAGCAGCCGGTTGATGTCGGCCGGCCGCACGAGCTCGGGCTCGATCCGCAGGGTTCCGAGCTCCTCGACGAGGCGCGCGGCGCCGTTCTCGGTGGCGAGCAGCCGGTGCAGCTTCCGCTCGGCGTTGCCCATCGCCTGCACCACGGGGTGGAAGCCGTAGAGCACGGCGGCCCCCTCGTGCGCCGGCTGCGGGCCGGCCGGCCGCGGCCGCTGGCCGTAGGCCGGCTTGCCGAAGCCGGGTTTGCCGAAAGCCGGCCTTCCGAAGCCGGGCTTGCCGTAACCGGACTTGCCGTCACCAGGCTTGCCGTAGCTCGGCTTCCCATACCCTGGCTTGCCGAAGCTGGACTTGCCATAGCCCGACTTGCCGTGATCAGCTTGGCCGAAGCCGGGCTTGCGCACCTCGGACCCGGCCGGCCGGCCGCCGTCCTCGCCGCCGTCGTCGCTCTCGCTCGCCATCCGCTCAAACCATTCCAGAACCGTGCTGCGCGCGACCGCGCAGGCAGACCAGCGCCCCGCCAAGGCGCGCGAAGCGGCAGCGTTAGCACGCCCGGGACGAAGTTGCCGCACCCGCCCGGCGGCGCCGTCCCACCCCATCCGCGACAAACCGGCCCGCCACCGCCTCACAAGCCACGATCCGCCCGTTGCCCTCCGCCCGCGGTCCGACTATAGAAACCTCGGCCCAGCGCCAGCGCCCTTCGTCTATCGGTTAGGATGTCAGCCTTTCACGCTGAAGAGGCGGGTTCGACTCCCGCAGGGCGCGCCAACACATCTAAGCTTTGCGCCGATTCTTGCGCCTGTCGCATGAGAGACTTCTCATCGGGCGTCTTCCGGCCTCGCTGAGGGCGTTGCGCCCAACATGGCATCTCCCGCCACGATCCGGATCATCGAGCGCTTCCGCGTCGAGCCCGCCGCCGTTCGGTCTGACCGCTTCGACAGACTGCATTGAATCGTCCGTACAGCGCTCTCGAATGCAGCGCCGGACATGATCCTGGGTCTGCACGACCGCGTGGCCGAGGTTCGACTTCCGTGCTCGCCGTTCGACGCGTGGCGTGCGATCCGAAAGCACCGGGGGTTGCTTCGGTATCGGCTCGACGCCGAGCAGCGGTCCAATAGGATTTCAAAACCCTGCGGTCCTGATGCCTGAGTGCTCTGGCAGCCACACTGGGGATCGACGTTCGTCGATACGGACACGCTGCCACACTTTGTCCCTGACAGTCGCACAAGCCTCGGCTCCTCTTTCGGGGCAGGCGAGGGCGTGATGGCGATGAACGAACAAGCGGATGCCGGGGTCGTCGTGCCGTTTCCTGCGCGGATCTCCGCTGCGGTCGCGGATGCGGACACCGCCTCCATCATCGCCGTGCTGCAGGACCAGCTCGACCTGGCGCGCGAAGGCAAGCTGCGCTCGGTCGCCGTCGTGTCCGTGTCCGCGGATGGCGAGGCGGTCGGCACGCAGTGGTCGTGCAAGGGGGCCGACATCACCGGCCTGATCGGCAAGTTGACCGTCCTGACGCACGATTTGATGGCGGCGCGGAAGTAGAGGCCGCCCGGTCTTCACGCCGGACCGTGAAAGCCGCGGCGTTCGGTATCGAACCGGCTCAGGTCCCGGTAGGCTCCGGCAGCTTCGGAGGGGGTGGTTCGGCGATGTCGCGATACCAGCGCCAGCGGGCTTTGCTGACGCGTCGTCGCTGGCCGGTCGCGTCGACGAAGTAGCCCGCGACGACCGCGTCGGGATCGGCGTTCACCAAGAGGCAGTAGGTGCGGGCCATCTGGATCGCGTTGATCTGGTCGAGCAGCGTTTTCCGGGTCACGACCCCTCACAATCGAAAAAGACACGCCCCCGCCATACTGGGCTAAGTTTTCGTCAACCAACCGCCTCTATTGCCTGCGAGGCAGGGTTCATCAGGCGACGCGGCGGATTTCAGTGCCGCGCCGGTCCTGTCCCGTGATCCTCCCTTCATCCATCGCTATGTCTCGGATCACGGCCATGGGGCCGCCGGCCGAGCGCGACAGTCAGGATTGGCGTCCGTGAACTTCACCGTCACCGCTCGCATCTCGGCACAACGGTTCTCGCACCACTACACGTCAATGCTGGACGCCCTGGAGCAAGGCCTCTCGCTGCAGGCCTCCGGTCTATCCGATGTCCGGATCGTCGACGCCAACGGTCAGGCGCGCACGCCGGCCGCGATCTATCAGCTGCTGTTCGGGCCTAGGGACGTCGCCCCGATCGTCGAAGGATCGATCGCCGCCCTGCCTTTGGCTGCCTGACACCCGCTCTCCGCGACGGCAGCCGGGCGGGCGCCGTCGCCCCGCCCGCGATCCGAAGCGTGCGTCAGGACGCACGGGCGCAAGGCCGCCCGGCGAGATCACCCGCCGGACGGGGTGCGCGATGAAGCGGTTCAGGCGCCCTCGCTCGCAGGCGTGATCGCGTCGAGTTCGGCGAGGACGTCGTCGGGCAGCGTCAGGCGGGCTGAGGCGAGGTTCTGGCGCAGGTGCTCGATCGACGACGTGCCGGGGATCAGCAGCACGTTGGGCGCACGCCGCAGCAACCAGGCCAGGGCGACCTGCATCGGCGTCGCGCCCAAGCGTCCGGCGACCGCGGACAGCGTCTCGGATTGCAGCGGGCTGAAGCCCCCGAGCGGGAAGAACGGAACGTAGGCGGTGCCGGCGCCCGCGAGTTCGTCGATCAGGGCGTCGTCGTCTCGGTGCGCGAGGTTGAACTGGTTCTGCACGCAGACGATGTCCGTGATGCGCCGCGCGTCCGCCACCTGTCGCCGCGTCGCGTTGCTGAGGCCGATGCTGCGGATCAAGCCTTGCCGCTGCAGGTCCGCCAGCACCGTGAGCGGCGCCTCGATCGCGCCTTCGGCCGGCCCGTGCACGTCGAACATCAGGCGCAGGTTGACCACGTCGAGGACGTCGAGGCCGAGATGGCGCAGGTTGTCGTGGACCGCCTGCACCAGCTCGTCCGCCGCGAAGGCCGGGTTCCACGAGGCGTCGGGGCCGCGCCTCGCGCCGACCTTGGTGACGATCACCAGGTCGTCGGGATACGGATGCAGCGCCTCGCGGATCAGCTGGTTGGTCACGTGCGGTCCGTAGAAGTCGCTGGTGTCGATGTGGTCGACGCCCTGCGCCACCGCCTCACGCAGCACCGCGACCGCCGCCCGGCGATCCTTCGGCGGCCCGAACACGCCCGGCCCGGCAAGCTGCATGGCGCCGTATCCGATCCGCTTCACGGTGCGATGTCCGAGCGCGAACGTCCCGGCCGATGCGATCATGGTCATGTCTAATCTCCCTTGCCGCCCGGGATGTAGACGGGCGCGATTGATCGGATAAGCAGGCATTCTCGGTACGGGCTGTTCGGGATTTCGAACGATGGCGACACACCTCGCGGACTTGGCGGCCTTCGTCGCCGTGGCGCGGGCCGGCGGCTTCCGGGACGGCGCCCGCGCCGGCGGCGGCAGCGCGTCGGGCCTCAGCGAGGCCGTGAGCCGGCTCGAGCGCGGCCTCGGCGTGCGCCTGCTGAACCGGACCACGCGCAGCGTCGCCCCCACCGAGGCGGGCGCCCGGCTGCTCGAACGGCTCGGGCCGGCCCTGGGCGAGGTCGACGCCGCCCTCGACGTGGTCAACGGTTTTCGCGACCGTCCGGCGGGAACCCTGCGGCTCAACGTGCCGGTCAGCGCCGCCCGGCTGGTCCTGCCCGCGATCGTGCCGCCGTTCCTGGCGGCCTATCCCGAGATCCGGCTCGAGGTGGTGGCCGAGGACGGCTTCGTCGACGTGCTGGCGGCGGGCTGCGATGCCGGCATCCGCTACGACGAGCGGTTGGAGCAGGACATGATCGCGGTGCCGATCGGCCCGCGCCGGCAGCGCTTCGCCACGGTGGCCTCGCCGGCCTATCTCGACCGCCACGGCCGGCCGCAGCACCCGCACGACCTCCTGCGCCACGCCTGCATCGGCGGGCGCTTCTCCAGCGGTGCCACGCTGGCCTGGGAGTTCGAGCAGGCGGGCGAGGTGGTCCGCATCCATCCGACGGGACCGCTGACGGTGCGCGTCGGCGGCGCCACGGATCTCGCGGTCGAGGCCGCGATCGCGGGCGTCGGCATCCTCACCCTGTTCGAGGACTGGCTGCGGCCCCACCTCGACACGCAGGCGCTGGAGCCGGTGCTCGAACCGTGGTGGCAGGGGTTTTCGGGCCCGTACCTGTACTATCCCGGCCGCCGCCACCTTCCCGCGCCGCTGCGCGCCTTCGTCGACTTCATCGGCCTCAAACGCTGATGCGCAGGCGGCCGGGACGCGGCGGTCACGCCGCCGCGGCGAGGACGCCACGGAGTTGCTCGTCCAGGTCGGCCGCGACGCCGTCGACCTCCGGCGTTCCGAACTGCCCGAAGGTCGTGACCGGGCGATCGTACTCGAACGCGACGCCGCCCTCGGTGTCCTCGCGCAGGAGCACGCGGATCGGCGCGTACAGGGCGGCCGAGAGGACGTGCCGGGTCATCCGCGCGGCCGTCAGCGGGTTGCCGATGTCGTACTGGATCGCCTTGCGGGCGAGCCCGGCGGTGAGAAGCAGGCCGCCATGGTCGCGGGCGCCGAAGATCGAGAGCGGCGCCTGCCGTTCGAGCAGGTCGCGCGCCGCGTCCACATGCCCGTCCCGCAGGAGCGCAGCGTAGGCGTGGTCGAGGGGAGGCACCGCGGCTTCCAGCGCCTCCCGCACCGCCGCGAAGGGTTTTGCCGAGCGAAGCGTCACGTGCTCCACCGTGACGCGGGTCGAGGTCATGGGGTCGGTCATCGGCTCGGCTCCAAGGTCATCGGCTCGGCTCCAAGGTCATCGGCTCGGCTCCAAGGTCATCGGCTCGGCTCCAAGAATGAACGGGCGAATGGCAGGGCGAATGCGGTGATGCAGTGCGGCGGCACGCCGTGCCTCACGAGGCGGCGCGGGCCTTCGTCGCCGCGAGGATGATGTCGGCCCAGGCCTGCGGGCGTTCCAGCGCGCTGAAGTGCCCGGTCCGTTCGAGGGTGACGACGGAGGGCGAGGGCACGGCCGCCTCGACGCCGGCGCGATCCCGCGGCGTCGACCAATCCTTGTCGCCCCAGACGAGCGTCACGGGCGCGGTGATGGACCGGTAGCGGGCGCGGGCGGCGACGAAGCTCGGGAGGGCCTTGAGCAGCGTCCGCGACGCCGTGCTGTAGCCGGCGCGGGCGCCGACGCGGGCGTACTCGTCGAGGAGGTCCGCGGGCAGGCTGCTCGGGTCGTGGAAGCCGCCGCTCATGATGCCGCCGGTGATGGTCCGGTTCTCCAGGGCCGCGAAGACCGGGCCGACGACCGGTGCGCGCACGCTCTTGATGATGATCGACGCGAGCAGGTTCGAGCGCTCGAGGCCCGGCCGGTAGTCGTAGGTGTTGAAGGCGAAGACCTGCTCGACCCTGTCGCCGAGCTCCGCGGCGAGGGAAAGCGAGAGCGTCGCCCCGATCGACTCGCCGGCCAGGATCGGCCGCGCGATGCCGAGCTCGGCGATGAAGCCCATCAGGGCCGCCCGAAGGGTGGGCTCGTCCTTGGGAAGGCTTGGCTTCAGGTCCGACCAGCCGAAGCCCGGCAGGTCGAGCGCGTAGATCGTGAAGTGCGGCGACAGCAGCGGGATCACGCGCTGGAACAGGTCGAGCTGCGTGCGCACGGTGTGGGTCAGCACCAGAGCCGGGCCATGGCCCACGCGGACGTAGCGGATGCGCGTCCCGTCCCTCAGGGTCGCGTGGGCGATCTCGCCGGAGGCGAGCCAGCGGCGCGTGTAGGCATCGGCGTCCGTGCCGGCGGCGACGGGGGAGGGCGCGGTCATGGCGATCGGGTTCATGGCGGTCGGGTTCATGGCGATGGGGTTCATGGCGATCGGGTTCCTGGGCGACGGGGGCGAGGCCGGGTGGCATCCACGTCCGTTGCGATGAAACCTAGACGGCCTCCGGCATATCCCATATGTCGAAGATCCACCCTTTTCGGACATTCGTCGCGAGGTCCGCCATGCCGTCCATCGGTGTCGTGCTGTTCCCCGGCTTCCAGGCGATGAACCTGGCTCCTCTGACGGCGTTCGAGATCGCCAACCTAGTGGTCGGCCACGACTTCTACGCGGTGACGTTCCTGTCCGAGGCCGGCGGGCCGATCCGGACGTCGATCGGGATGGTCGTCGACACCGAGCCCTTCGCGGGCCGGTGCTTCGACACGGTCCTCGTGGTCGGCTCGATCAAGGTCGGCCCGTCGGCCCCCGGCCTGATCGCGCGGTTGCGCGAGACGGCCGCCACCGCGCGCCGCGTCGCCGCGACCTGCACGGGGGCGTTCCTCCTGGCCGAGGCGGGCCTGCTCGACGGTAGGCGGGCGGCGACCCATTGGGCCCACGCCCGTGACCTGCAGCGGCTCCACCCGTCGATCCAGGTCGACGACGACCGCATCTTCGTCTCCGACGGCAACGTCTGGACCTCGGCCGGGATGACGGCCGGGATCGACCTCACGCTGGCCCTGGTCGAGGACGACCTCGGCCCCGAGATGGTGAAGGGGATCGCGAAGAACCTCGTCGTCTACCACCGCAGGACGGGCGGCCAGTCGCAGTTCTCGGCCCTGCTGGAGCTTCAGCCGCGGTCCGACCGGGTCCAGACGGTCCTGGCCTATGCCAGGGGCAATTTGAAGAACGCGCTCTCCGTCGAGGAGCTGGCGGAGGCCGCCCGCCTGAGCCCGCGCCAGTTCAGCCGCGTCTTCCGGGAGGAGACCGGCCAATCGCCCGCCAAGGCGGTCGAGAACCTCCGCCTGGACGCCGCCCGGACGATGCTGGAGGACGGCCGGCATTCGCTGGACACGGTGGCCCGGGAGACGGGCTTCGCCGACCGGGAGCGGATGCGGCGCGCCTTCCTCCGCGCGTTCGGCCAGCCGCCCCAAGTCATCAAGCGGAACGCGCGCCACCACGGGGCGTCTCAGGGCGCCTGAGCCGCCGCGACGCCCTCGCAGGGCGCTTGCAGATGGCACCGCACCGTCATTCCGGGTCGCCGCAGGCGAGCCCGGAATCCAGAACCGCCGACGGTACAAAGTCCGGCTCGACCTGCGTGTCTGGATCCCGGGCTCCGCTGCGCGGCCCCGGGATGACGCGGTGCTGCCGGTGGAAGTCCGGAGACCAAATCGGCATCGGCAATCGCCCTGCCGGCCGCGCGGCCACGAATGCGTCCGCCCCCTCCGACGACGCCCATTGACGCCGACCGTGCGCCCTAATAGATGATGATCATAATTTTACGACCGAGCAGACGGCGACGGGGGCGGCGATGTTGCGAAGACTGGTTCTGGGGCTCGCGGGCGTCGCCCTGACCGCCTGCGCGCCGGCGAAGACGGCGGTGACGCCGGAGCCGCCCCTGGTCCAGGTCGCCGAGGTCGTCCCCGGTCCCGGCGCCGTGTCGCGCTACACCGGCGTGATCCGCGCCCGCACCGAGAGCAACCTCGGCTTCCGGGTCGGCGGCAAGATCTTCGAACGCCTCGTCGACCCAGGCGACCGCGTGCGCCTCGGCCAGCCCCTGATGCGCCTCGACCGCACCGACTTCACCCTCGCGCTCGCCGCCGCCCGCGCCTCCGTCGAGGCGGCCCGCGCCCAGATGATCAAGGCCAAGGCCGACGAGGAGCGCAGCCGCAAGCTGGTCGCCGACGGCTGGACCTCGAAGCAGACCTACGACCAGAACAAGGGCGCGGCCGACGCCGCCATCGCCCAGTTCGCCAACGCCGAGGCCCAGGCCAGCCAGATCCAGAACCAGGCGGGCTACGCCGAGCTCCAGGCCGACGCCGACGGCGTGGTCATGGAGGTGCCCTCCGAGCCCGGCCAGGTGGTCGCGGCCGGCCAGACCGTGGTCAAGCTCGCCCGCGACGGGGCGCGCGAGGCGGAGGTGTTCCTGCCCGAGGGCAGCCGCCGCGCCGCCAAGGGCGAAGCCTCCGGTACCAAGGGCGAAGCCTCCGGCACCAAGGGCGAAGCCTCCGCCACCCTCTACGCCGAGGGCGCGGCGACCTATCCGGCGCGCCTGCGCGAGCTGTCCGCCACCGCCGACCCGGCCACGCGCACCTACCGGGCGCGCTACATCCTCTCGGGCGGCGGCGAGGCCGCGCCCTTGGGCGCCACGGTGACCCTTCAGCTCAAGGACCTCGACGCCGCCCGGGCCGGATCGGTGGAGGTGCCGCTCGCGGCCTTGTTCGACCAGGGGCAGGGTCCCTCGGTCTGGCGCTACGACGCCGCCAGCGAGACCGTCCAACCGCAGGCCGTGCGGGTCGCCCGCATGGGCGAGGAGCGGGCCGACGTCGTCGCCGGACTGAACCCCGGCGATCGGATCGTGGCGCTCGGGGCCCACCTCCTCAAGGCCGGCGAGAAGGTCCGCCAGGCGCCCGCCGGCATGACCGGGGTGGTGCGATGAGCGGCTTCAACCTCTCGGCCCTCGCCGTCCGCGAGCGGGCCGTCACCCTGTTCCTGCTGATCGCGCTCATCGGCGCCGGCTTCTTCGCCTTCGAGAAACTGGGGCGCGGCGAAGACCCGAGCTTCGCCGTCAAGACGATGGTCGTCTCGGCGGCGTGGCCCGGGGCGACGACGGACGAGATGCAGCGCCAGGTCGCCGACCCCCTGGAGAAGCGCCTGCAGGAACTGTTCTACTACGACCGCGCCGAGACCACGGTGCGCCCCGGCCTGCTGCTGATCAAGGTGTTCTTCAAGGACAACATGCCGCCGGCCAAGCTGCAGGCGGAGTTCTACCAGACTCGCAAGAAGCTCTCCGACCAGGCCTCCAGCCTTCCGCGCGGGGTGATGGGGCCGCTGTTCAACGACGAGTTCTCGGACGTCTACTTCTCGCTCTACGCGCTCCAGGCCAAGGGGCTGCCGCACCGCCAGCTCGTGCTGCGCGCCGAGGACCTGCGCCAGCGCCTGCTGCGGGTGCCGGGCGTCGAGAAGATCAACATCCTCGGCGAGCAGGCGCAGAAGATCTTCGTGGAGATCTCCTACCAGCGCCTCGCGACGCTCGGCATCACCGGCCAGCAACTGCTGGCCTCGCTGGCCAACCAGAACGACGTGACCCCGGCCGGCTTCGTCGAGGCGGCGGGTCCGCGCGTGTACCTGCGCCTCGACGGGGCGATCGACGGGCTCGACGCCATCCGAAATCTGCCCGTGGCCGCCGGCGACCGCAGCCTCAAGCTCGGCGACGTCGCCGAGGTGAAGCGCGGCTACGAGGACCCGAAGGTCTTCGCGATCCGCAACGACGGCGAGCCCGCCCTGATCCTCGGCCTGGTGATGAAGCCCGGCTTCGACGGCCTCGCGCTCGGTGCGGCGCTGAACGCCGAGGAGGTGGCGATCCACCACGAGACGCCGGCGGGTATCGGCTTCACCAAGATCACCGACCAGGCCAAGGTCATTGACGAGGCCATCCACGAGTTCATGGTCAAGTTCTTCACCGCCCTCGGCGTGGTGATCTTCGTCTCCCTGGTGGCGCTCGGATTCCGGGTCGGCATCGTGGTGGCGCTGGCGGTGCCGCTCACCCTCTCGGCGGTGTTCGTGGTGATGATGGTGACGGGGCGCGACTTCGACCGCATCACGCTCGGCGCCCTCATCATCTCGCTCGGGCTGCTGGTCGACGACGCCATCATCGCCATCGAGATGATGGTGGTGCGCATGGAGGAGGGCTACGACCGCGTCGAGGCGGCGACCTACGCCTGGCGCTCGACCGCCGCGCCGATGCTCACCGGCACCATCGTGACCATCGCGGGCTTCCTGCCGGTGGGCTTCGCCGCCTCCACGGCGGGCGAGTATGCCGGCAACATCTTCTGGGTGGTGGCCTTCTCGCTGATCGTCTCCTGGATCGTGGCGGTGACCTTCACGCCCTATCTCGGCGTCAAGCTGCTGCCGAACATCAAGACGGTGGAAGGCGGCCACGGGGCGATCTACGCCACCAGGAACTACGAGCGCCTGCGCCGGGTCGTGCGGATGTCCGTCGACCACAAGTGGCTGGCCGCCGGCATCACCGTGGGCCTGTTCGCGCTCGCCGTGGTCGGCATGGGCCGCGTCGAGCAGCAGTTCTTTCCGAACTCCGAGCGCCCCGAGCTCATCGTCGAGGTGACCCTGCCGACGGGCTCCGCCTTCGCCACCACCGAAGCCAGCGTCAAGCGGATCGAGACGGCCGTGCGCGACCTGCCCGAGGCGCGCGAGATCACGAGCTATGTCGGCCAGGGCATGCCCCGCTTCGTGCTCTCCTTCGATCCCGAATTGCCCGATCCGGCCTTCGCGCAGATCGTGGTGCAGACCGCCGACGCCCAGGCCCGCGACGCCTTGCGGATCAAGGTGCGCAAGCTCGTCGACGAGGGCCGCTTCCCAGAGGCGCGGGTGCGGGTGCTGCAGATCGTGTTCGGCCCGCCGGTCCGCTTCCCCGTCGCCTTCCGGGTGGTCGGACCCGACCTCGACGTGATCCGCGGCATCGCCGAGGAGGTCCGAGGGGTGATGGCGAGCAATCCCAACATGCGGATGGTCCACCTCGACTGGGGCGACAGGACGCCGAGCCTGCGCCTCGCCTTCGACCAGGAGCGCCTGCGCCTGATCGGCCTGACCCCGAAGGAGGCCGCCCAGCAACTGCAGAGCTACCTCAACGGGACGCCCGCCACCCAGGTGCGCGAGAACCTGCGCGCCGTCGACGTCGTCCTGCGCAGCCCCGGCCCGGAGCGGCGCTCGCTCGGCGAGGTCGGCGACCTGACGCTGACGACCAAGGACGGGCGCCAGGTGCCGGTCTCTCAGGTGGCCCGCCTCGAGAGCCGGACCGAGGACGCGGTGCTCAAGCGCTACAACCGCGAGGCCTACATCCGTGTGCAGGGCGACGTCCTCGACGGCCTGCAGCCGCCCGACATCCACGCCCAGGTCTTCCCCCTCCTCGAACCGATCAAGGCGAAGCTCCCGCCGGGCTACCGCATCGACACGGCCGGGTCGGTGGAGGAGAGCGCCAAGGCGATGACGGCGCTGGTCGCGGTGTTCCCGATCATGCTGATCGTGACGCTGACGGTGATCATGCTGCAGGTGCGCTCGTTTTCCACGATGTTCATGGTGTTCGCCACCGCGCCGCTCGGCCTCGTGGGCGCCGTGCCGACCCTGCTGGTCTTCCAGCAGCCCTTCGGCTTCAACGCGATCCTCGGGCTGATCGCGCTGTCGGGCATCCTGATGCGCAACACCCTGATCCTGGTGGACGAGATCCACCACGACCAGGCGGCGGGCCTGGCGGATTACGACGCCATCGTGGAATCCACCGTGCGCCGGGCCCGGCCCGTGATCCTGACGGCGGCCGCGGCCATGCTGGCCTTCATCCCGCTCACCCACTCGGTGTTCTGGGGGGCGCTCGCCTACGTCCTCATCGGCGGCGTCGGCGTCGGCACGCTGATGACCCTGCTGTTCCTGCCCGCCCTCTACGCCCTGTGGTTCCGGGTCGGGCGGGCGACGCGCGAACGGCGCGTCGCCGCCGATGACCAGGCGATGCCAGTGCCGGCCGAGCCTTGAGCCGGGCCCTTCTTGGGAGGGCAGGTCGCCTTTATATCGTCGTCGGACACGCCGAAGGATCGGGCCATGCCGAGAGTCTCGCAGGAACAGGCCAGGATCAACCGACAGCGCGTCGTCGAAGTCGCCGCGGCCCTGTTCCGCGAGCGCGGCCTCCACGGCGTCGGGGTCGTGGACATCATGGCCGCCGCCGGCCTGACCCATGGCGGCTTCTACGGCCAGTTCGCCAACAAGGATGCTTTGGCGGCCGAAGCCTTCGATACCGCGCTGGCGGAAGAATACCGGGGCACGACCCACACCGTGGTCGCGAACTACCTGTCCCTCGACCACGTCCGCACGCCGGGGAAGGGCTGCCCGCTGGCGGCGCTCGCCAACGACGTCTCGCGGGAAAGTGCAGGCAGCGCCGTCCGGGGACGATTCGCGCAAGGGATCGAAGGCCTCGCCTCCATCGTCGCCAACCTAACGCCGAAGGCGTCGAAGGAGCGGCGCCGGCAACGCGCCCTGGCGACGGTGGCGACCCTCGTCGGCGCCGTCGTCCTGGCCCGGGCCGTCGACGACGAGGCGCTGGCAACGGAACTGCTCCAGGCCGCGCAAGCCTCGATCGCGCCGTGACGCGCGTCGGCGGATTGGCCGCCGCGTAAGCCGTCCCGCCGCGGCGTTCTCGCCGCCGCCGTCGGCTCGTCGAGCGACGCCACGCGCCGACGGCGGATGCTAGTTCCGCGCGCTTCGGAGAGACTCGGCGACCTTCATAGGGTCGGTCTCCGAAACACGGTCCGGCCAACATGTCGGCCTCGCGCTAACCTCCAAGACGCGCTGCGGAACGGCCAAGATCCTCCCGGCGACAGAGGATTCGATGACCGCTTTGCGCGCCAGATAGTGGAAGAGCGGCCCGTCGTTCGGCGGGAACCGCGACGCATCGAGCAGGGTGCAGTCGCTGATCGCGAAGGCGGGTTTCAGGAAGGCCCGGCCGATTTCGTAGATGGGCGCGCCGGCGCCGAGCAGGACGACGGCGATCGTCGCGACCCGCCGTCGGGGCCTGCACGGGGCGGTCGCGATTTCGCCGAAACGGAGGGCGAGGATGGCAAGCGCCGGAATGGAGGCGCGCATGACGAAGTCGAGCACGCCGAGCCGATACAAGGGGACGAACGACAGGACGAGGATGACGAGCGGCATGTCTGCGCCCAACACCGAGTCCCGGCGCTGAAGATCGGATCGCGATGCCGTATAGAGGATGACGAGGACAGGGCCGATTTCGACGAGCAGAAACAGGACGTATCTCGCAACGAAGCTCGCATCGATCGCCGCGAAGCCATGCGGAACGCGTCCGCCGTCGGCGAGCAGGTAGAGCAGCGTCGGCGCCAGTCCGACGGCGACGAAGATCGGAGCGGGCATCTGCCGAAGCCGCAGGCGTCCGCGCACACCATCCACGACGACGGCCCGCGCCAGGAACGGCAGCGCGCCGATCAGGCTGAGCGGCGACCAGAACGCGCAAAGCCCGAAGACGCACACCAGGCCGCCGAGGTCGAGGCGCCTGCGATGCCAGAGGAGGTAGGCAGCCACGAACGTCCAGCCCGAGGCGGCGTGGTTCGGCACCCAGAACACCTGCGTGACGTGCGAGGTGAATTGCTGGCCCGGCATCCAATGCTCGAGATGGGTCCCGAAGGCCAGCGGCTCGTCGAGGAGCCAAGCTCCGGCGACGTCCCAGCCTCCGAACAGGACGAAGATCGCAAGGACCGACCACGCGGCGCGCCGCGGCGTGGAGGCCTGCGCGAAGACGTAGAGGAGGCATCCGAACAGGACGCCGTTCTGCGCCAACAGCGCGACATGGGCCGCGCGCAACCCCAGGATTTTCCCGAACGCCGCCGGGACGAGGTACATCCCGAGCGGTGCGCGCAGGGTCGTCGCCTCGCCCAGGTAGCGATACCCCACCGGCCACGGCTCGGCGACGAGGTCTCGAAGGACGGCGTCGCGGATCAGCCAGTCGTCGTTCGCGTAGAAGACGTGCGCCTGGCCCCCGACGCAGCAGAGGGCGAAGCCGACGCCGAGCGCGCCTACCAGGAGCGGACCGTCGAGGGGGACCGGCTGCCGCAGCACCGCGCGCAGGGTCGCAAGGACGCCAACCACCGTGCAGGCCACGCAGGCGACGCCCAGGAGCGGGCTCGCGAGGTGCGTCGTCAGGAACGCGAGGTTCGGCAGCGCGACGAGGCAGAGAATCGTCGCGAAGGGAAGCTGTCCGAGGCGCGGCGCCGTCACGGGGTCGGCGCGACGGGCTTGCGCGCCACCGTCAACAGGTTCCCGACGTTCAGGCCGACGCGGAGCCGGCCGAGCCCGGTCGCATCCGCGCCGGCGATGGCGGCGGTCTTCATCGCACCCGGAAGGGGCAGGAGGCGCAACCAGTAGCGGAGGGGATAGGCGTTCCGGATCGCGGTGATCGCGACCTCGGAGAAGCCGGTGCGCGCAAGGAGCTTGTGCAGGCTGGCATGGCAGAACAGCTGCATGTGCTCGATGTCGATGATCGGCGACCGGCGCCCGAGCAGGCGGTTGATCGGCGCGCGGTGATCGTGGGTGACGAAGGCGAGCACCCCGCCGGGGCGCAGCAGCGAGAACGCGGCCCGGGTCAGCGCCAACGGATCGCGCACGTGCTCCAGCGTCATGAAGCATCCGATGAAGGACAGGCTCTCGGGCGCGTGGTCGGCGGGGTCGAACACGCCAACGCGGATGCGGTCGCGCAGGTCGGCGGCGGCGGCGACGGCCGCGCTCGAGGGCTCGACGCCCGTCACGTGGCGAAAGCCCAGGCGTTGCAGCTCGCGCAGGAAGCTTCCGGTGCCGGCGCCGATCTCCAGGGCGGCCCCGTCGCGGATGCCCGCATCGAGAAAGGGCGCCAGCGCCCGCGCGTAGGTCTGCGCCGCCAGGTCGGCTTCCTCGGAGGTGTCGTAGTCGGCGGCCGCGTAGGCGTCGGCCAGCGTTTCGGCACTGGGCGCCTCGGCCGCGTAGACGGTCTGGCAGGTCAGGCAGCGGACCAGCCGGAACGACATGAATTCCGGCCGCTTGCGCGAGGCGAAGCTGAAGCTGCCGATCCGCGCGGGATCGACGCTGGCCGAGAGGAACGGGGCCGAGCCGGCCTGGGAGGCGCCGCAGACCGGGCAGTCGCGACCGCGCAGGTCGTCGAGGAGGCTCATGGGATCGATCGTCCGTCCGGAAGGAGGTCGCTGGAGACGCCGTTGCGGATCAGCGCCGCGCGGATGAGGCGCGGGCGGCCCTTCACCTCCTCCATGATCTTGGCGACGTATTCCCCGACGAGACCGATCCCGAACAGGTTGAGGGCGCCGAAGAACAGGATCGCCAGCAGCAGGGTGGTCACGCCGCGCGGAGCGATGTCGGGCACGAGGAGGCGCGCGACGATCAGGCCGAGGCTCAGGATCGCGGTCAGGGCGAGGAGGCCCAAGCCGGATGCGGTCAGGATCTTCAAGGGCGTGTTGCTGAACGAGAAGATGCCGCGCTTGGCCCATTCGAGGTTCGAGAGGAGGTTGTTGGTGCTGGCGCCGAACATCCGCTTGGGGCGGACGTAGTCGACGCCGGTCTGGCGGAAGCCGACGTAGGCGCGCAGGCCGCGCATGAAGAGGTCGCGCTCGGGGCAGTTCAGCAGCCAGCCCACCACCCGCCGGTCCATCAGCGAGAAGTCGCCGGCGTCGTGCGGGATGCGGATGTAGCTGAAGGCCGCGAACACCCGGTAGAACGCCTTGTAGAGCAGCCCCCAGATCCAGGGCATGTCGCGCTCGACCCGGCGGCCGTAGACCACGTTCGCCCCGGCGAGCCACGCGGCGTAGAACTGCTCGATCAGCTCGGGCGGGTCCTGCAGGTCGCCGTCCAGCAGGACGCAGGCCTCCGCGGTGGCGAGCTCCATGCCGCTGCGGAAGGCCATCTGCGAGCCGAAGTTGCGCGAGTGGGTGATCCCGAGGACGTGCGGGTCGCGCGCCGAGATCTCGCGGATGCGCTCGCCGCAGCGATCGGGGCTGGCGTCGTTAACGAAGATGATCTCGTAGTCGACGTCGATCCGCTGGAACACCGCGGTGAGGCGGGCATGCATGACCGGCACCGCCTCCTCGTCCTTGTAGCAGGCGACGATGGCGGCGATCGAGCGCCGGCGCGGCGCCGACCCGTGGCGCTTGGTCAGGCCGGTCAGCGCCGGGTCCGCCTGACGCATCCATGCGGCGGTCCGGGTCAGGCCCTCGTCCAGGGACGTGCGGGCACGCCAGCCGAGGAGGCGCTCGGCCTTGGCGGGGTCGGATTGCCAGCGGGTCAGGTCCCAGCCGCGTGCCGGCATGTCCCCGAAGCGGGCCGCATCGGGGATCGCGAACGTCGTCTGCGCGAGGCTGGCGAGCTCGCGGATCGTCGTCTGGACGCCGGAGCCGATGTTGATCGACGCGCCGTAGAGATCGAGGTCCATCTTGGCGGCGGCGCGCACGAAGGCCTCGCAGACGTCGTCGACGTAGACGAAATCGCGCGCGATGCCGGGATCGACGAAGTCGGGGTAGCCGCGCTCCAATCCGCGCGCCACGACGGCGGGGATCAGGCGCGAGGCGTCTTCGTAGGGGCCGTAGACCGAGTAGAGCCGCAGGTTCACGACCGGCAGGCGCCGCGTCCGCCCGGCAAAGGTCAGGTAATGGCTCGCTGCGGCCTTCGACACGGCATAGGGGCTGTTGGGCCTCAGCTCCGCATCTTCCTTCGGCGCGTCCGAGTTGGAACCGTACTCGGAGGAGCTGCCGGCGTGGACGTAGGCCGCGAGCGTTCCGCCGGCCGCCAGCAATTCCACGAGGTTGACCATCGCGGTGAAGTTCGTCGCGTAGACGAGGTCGGCGTCCTGCTCGAAGGAGTAGGCACCGTAGGCGACGCAGTCGAAGACCGTGGCCGGGCGGATCGTCTCGACGAAGTTTCGGGCCGCCGAGCGGTCGTTCAGGTCGACCTCGACGAGATGGCTGGGGTCGACGTCGCGCAGGCGCGGGGCTGGAAGGTTGCGGACCACGGCGAACACGTCCGGCCGCACCGCCCGGATGGCCCGGAACAGGTTGCAGCCGACGAAGCCGCCCGCGCCGAGGACGACGATCGGGCCCTTGAGCGTTCCGATCCAGTGCGCGGAATCCGGGCTCATGCGGCGCCCATCGCCTGCACGGCGGCACGGATGCCGGGCGCATCGAGGCCGCTCTCCTGCCGGTGGAAGGCCTGCGAGCCGTAGGTCCCGGAGGGATACCCTTGCGCATTGAGCATGCGGAAGCCGTCGAGGCCGACGCCGGTCTCCAGGCACCACGCGGCGAGGCTTTGGCCCAGGCTCCCCTGCGCCACGTGCTCCTCCACGACGCAGAGGCGGCGGCTCTTCCGCAGGGCGGCGACGAACGCCTCCGGCGGCGGGCTGACACGCAGCGGCAGCTCGCAGACGGCCCAGATCTCGGCCGCGTCGTCTTCGAGGGCACTGAGGGTCGGACCGGCCATCGGGCCGACGACGACCACCACCGGGCCTGTCCCGGCACGCAGGCGACGCCACGGTGCGTAGGCCGGCGCGATCGTGCCCGCTGGCAACTCGCCGCGTCCCAGGCGGATATAGGCGGGGCCCGGAAGGGCTCCCGCCGCAGCGATCGTCGCGGCGACGTCCTCGTCGAAGGCCGGGATGAAGAGATGCAGGTTCGGCAGCGTCGAGAGGACGCCGTAATCCTCCAAGGCATGATGCGTGGCGCCCATGACGCCGTAGCCGTAGCCGCCGCCGTTGGCGAGGAGCCGGACGGGGAGGGCGTGCAGGCAGACGTCGTTGCGGATCTGCTCGAAGGCCCGCGCGTAGCAGAACGGCGCGATCGTGTAGGTCCAGGGCTCCATCCCCTCGCTCGCCATGCCGGCGGCGACGCCCACCATGTTCTGCTCGGCGATGCCGGCGTTGATGAAGCGCCGGTCCAGCACGTCGCGCAGGGGCTCCAAGGCGCCGAAGCCGAGGTCGCCCGTGAGGAAGACGAGGTCGGGCCGGGCCGCCCGTTCCACCAGGGCGTCGCAGAGTTGGCGCCTCACGGCACGCACCACAGGCTGGGTCGGGGGCGAAGGGATCGGTGGAGGTCGTCCGGCATGGCGTTCCGGCGCGTCATGCCCCGAGGCCTCCGATGCCGGTGACGGCCTCGCGATACTGGTCGTCGGTGAGCGGCAGGTAGTGGCTGTCCATCCGCCCCTCGATCGCGGGGACGCCGTAGCCCTTCACCGTATGGAGCACGACGAGCGTGGGCCGCTCCCGGCCGGCCGACAGGGCGCGGCGCATGTCGGCGAGATCGTGCCCGTCGGCCTCGCGGATCTCCACGTCGAAGCCGGCGAGCTTCGACGCCAGCGGCTCCATCGAGGCCACGTCCCGCGTGGTGCCGAAGCCCTGGAGCCGGTTGTTGTCGATCAGGATCGTCAGGTTCACGAGCTTGTTGTGGGCGGCGAAGATCAAGGCCTCGAGGGTCGACCCCTCCTGCCATTCGCCGTCGGAGGTCAGGCAGAAGACGTGCCCGGGCCGGTCCTGCAGCTGCATCGACAGGGCGAGGCCCGCCGCCAGCGAAACGCCGTGGCCGAGGCTGCCGGTCCCGAAGCGGATGGCGGGCACGCCCCGCGCCGGCGGATGCCCGGCGAGCCGGGTGCCCTCGCCATGGAAGCTGTCGAGCTCGGCGTCGGTGATGAGCCCGCGGCTCCACAGGGTGACGTAGTAGGCCCCCGCCGCGTGCCCCTTGGACAGGACGAACCGGTCCTGCGGACGAAGCATCTCGTGATGCAGGAGCATCATCGCATCGAAGGCCGACAGGTTGCCGCCGAGATGTCCCACACCCGCCGCGTGATGCATGGCCAGGAGCCGCCAGCGCGCCAAGCGCAACAGGCCGGATGCCAGGGTGCCGTCGGCCGATCTCGCGCCATCTGCGTTCGCTGCACGAACCTCCGCATTCTCAACGTGTTGTGCGCGAATCGCCATCGAACGGATCCAGACAGGTCCGGATCACGAACGCATGCGCGTAGTTATCAGGGCCTTAAGGCTCCGCCTCGCAGGCGATGGCGGGCGCGGACTTGGCGGTCCGCCGGCCATACGGCCCCGCGACCGCTCCGCGCCGGGACGTCCGATTTTTTGCGACGAGGGAGCGGGCTCCGCCGCCGCTGGCCTGCTGTCGCGAACCCCGACCGCCTCAGGCTTCCTTGAGCGTCACCATCAGGGCCCAGATCGTGGCGGGGATCCAGCCGATGACGGTGATGTGGAGCAGGATGCAGAGGATGCCCTGGATCACCTTCCCGCGCAGGAACATCGCCAGCCAGGGGGCCAGGAAACAGATGATGATCATGACCATGGCGTGCGGGGCTCCGTGAGCGTGGGGTGCGCCAGCCGTTCCGGCGCGTGCCCCCCACTCAGGTCGTTCCGGCCCGACTTGTTCCGAGGCCGCGATCGATCGCGCTCGCTCGGGCACGCCGAGGCTTCGTCACGGCTCGGCGGCGGCGGAAGGCTCCGGGTGCTCCAGGTCCTGCGCCAGATCGTGCAGCACCTGCTCCACCAGGGAGGGCCAGGGCACCCCGTGCTCCTGGAGTAGCATCGCGGCGGCGAGCAGCGCGTCGACCTGTGCCGGCAGGATCGGCCCACGCACCATCTGGGCGTAGCGAACCCGGGCGGCGAGCGCCGAGGAAAGGCGTTGAACCTGGGCGATCTTGTCCGCCGTCACGGTCTCGTCCTGCCGTCGCGCCAGGCGAAGAAGGCGGCCGCGACCAGGAATAGCAGGAGGCCCGACCACAGCCCGCCTTCGGTCGCCTTGGCCACGAACCAATCGCTGAGCGCGGGTGCCGCCGGATCCTGCCACCATCCGATCGCCGCGAGCCCGACGAAGAGCAACGCGAGCGTGAAGACGATGGCGACCGGGTAGGGCATCAGTTCGCGCTCTCTTCGATTGCGGTGATCCGGCACACGCCCTCGGTCCGTCGGCCGGACCGTACTGGACGGGTTCGGAACGCCGACGTCCGGCACCCCGTCGGCCAAGCCTCGACGGGGCCGTTCCTAAACCTCGCCTGCTTCGGCTGCCAGCCCCTCGCCCCGCGGACCTTCGAGCAGGCTGTCATGCCGTCGGCCTCGCGCCACATGAGAGAGCGGAGACGGCAGGAGGTCACGGATGGCAGGCACGATCGACCGCGCGACGCTGGACCGGCTGATCGCCCTCGGGCGGACGCGCGGGGAACTCACGGCGAGCGAGTTCGAGGCCGCAATTCCCGTCGACAGCCTCGACGTGGACGCCCTCGTCCTGGTGATGCTGGAGCTGGAAGAGGCGGGGGTGAGCGTGGAGCCGGATGCGTTCGGCCCGCGCGCCGAAACCGCCGTCACGCCGAGGCTGACGCTTGCGATGCCGGAGCCCGGGGTGCCGCGCGCGATCGCGGGCGGCGAGGGCGAGCCGGCGGTGAGCGTCACGCCGCCGCCTGCCGCGGACGCGAAAGGCGAGGCGGACGCGGACGAGCCGGTCGGACGGGTCGTCCTGCTCGCCGGCCTCGCGGTGCTGCTGATCCTCGGGGCGATCCTGGTTCTGGTCTGACGGACGAGGCAGGGCAGCCGGATAAACCGCCTCCGCAGGCGTCGATCAGAACCGCGCGACCAGGCCGACGCCGCCGATCATCAGGACGCCTCCGAGGAGACGCCAGACGCTCGCCTCGTGCACCTTGAAGCCGACGAGGCCGAAATGGTCGAGCAGGACCGAGGTGACGACGCCCGCCGTCACGATCAGCCCGAGGAAGCTGGCGGCGCCGATCTTCTTGGATACGTAGAGCTGCGCCACCGCGAGGATCGCGCTCAGCACGCCGCCCAGCCAGGCCCACCAGGGAACCTGCGCGAGGCGCTCCATCCCCGGCCAGCCATAGCGCCCCATCACGAGCATGATCACGGCGAGCGTCGCGATGCTGATGACGAGGCTGACCACGCCCGCCAGGAGCGGCTGCGCGAACGCTTTGGCGAGGCCGGCGTTCTGACCGGGCTCGATCGCGCTGGCGAGACCGGCCAGGAGCGCGAATCCATAGAGGAAGACCATGCGGAATCCTTGATCAGGCTGGGAAGACGTCGATCGTCAGAACACCGCCACCAGGGCGACGCCGCCGACCATCAGGACACCGCCGGCGATGCGCCACGGGCTGGCGCGACGGCGATCGAAGCCGACCAGGCCGTAATGGTCGAGGGCGATCGACCCGACCACGCCCGCGGTGATAACGCAGCCCAGGAACGGCGCGGCGCCGACCGATTGCGCGACGTAGAGCTGCGCCAGGACCACCGCGGCCCCGAGGATTCCGCCCGGCCAGGCCCACCAGGAAACGCTGGCGACCTTCTCTGCGCTCGGCCGGTCGAGCCGGCCGGTGACGACCATCGCCCCGATCAGGCACAGCATGGCGAGACCGAAGCAGAAGAGTCCCGCCAGCATCGGCTGGCCCGTGACCTTGGCCAAGGTGGCGTTCTGGCCGGGCTCGATCGCGTTGGCGACGCCGGCCAGCAGGGCGATGCCGTAGAGGTACCACATGGGCGTCCTACATCGGTGCTCGATGGATGAGGTGCCGGGTCTTCGATTGGACGAAAACCCGGACGTTCTTCTGCGCAACCGATCAAACCGCAGAACGACTGCATCACGGGAGCGCGAAGACCTCGGACAGATCGCCCCATGCGGCGCGCAGCGACGTGTCTGCATAAAAGCCGACGCAGGCGCGTCGCGTCAGCGATGGTAATCCGGTCGAAGCCGCCGCATCGCGCGAAGCTTCGTCGCCCGCACGGACGGGGTCTGCAGCAGGTCCGCGCAGAACAGGATCGGCAGGGGCACGAGCGGTTCCGAGACGGGCCCGTCCTTGTGCATGAGCGCCATCGGCGTCCGCGCCGCCGCGGCTTTGACGGCCGCATCGAGGGACATGAGCGGCTCGACGCCGCCGTGGCCGCGCTCCAGCACGACCGCGCCCCATCCGTGGCCCTGCTCCTTCAGGTACGCGGAATCCTGCGCCGTCAGGCAGGCGGCGAAGGCGTAGCCCTCGACGTCGCGACGGAGCGCGGCGGAGCCCGACGGCTCGCGGGCGGCGGCATCGAGCCGGAGCGTCGGCAGGACGGCGAGATCGAGAACGGCGAAACCGAGCAGGGCGACCCACGTGGTCGCCTTCCGAGAGATCGCAAACCGGCCTTCGCCACGCGTCGATGTTCGCACCATCATCCGGTCTCCGCTGTCGCCGGCGAACGAGGCCGCCGACATGTCGGCCGGTCGCTCGACGGAGCCGGGCCTCATGGAAAGTCTCACGGTTCGACCGCGACGACGTCGGTCGCGACGAGGTACGGGCTGCGCTTCGGTGCGGGTCCGGGCTCGGCAAGCAACGCGGCGCGCTCGGCGGTGACCAGGGCCACCCCCTGCCAGCGCGCGACGTCCTCACCCGGATCGGCCGCCTCGGCCGCGAGGGCGTAGGGGCTGCCGACCATGCTGCCCGTGGTCATCGGGCAACCGCCGTGATCCTCGGCCAAGGTCAGCGCCGCCCCGGCGGCGTCGAAGGCGAGGGTGCCGGAGATGCGCCGCGCCTCGCCCGGGTACCAGGTCTCGACGGTGCCATGGGCGCCCGACAGCGTCCCGTGCAGGAGGAAGATGCAGCTGAACGAAGGCATGCCCTCGACCCCGCCGCGGCCCTCGGCGAAGGCGCCGGCGACACGGTCGCCCTTCACCACCAGGGTGAGGCTGTCATAACGCCCAGAGCGCGGCGCAGGCTCGGCCATCGCCGCTCCGCACCAGGCCACCGCCGCGAGGGCACCGGACACGGCCCGGCGCGGCCGGGCCGCCCGGATCACAATCCCTGCTCCAGCACCTTCACCACGGCCTCCACCCGGTCCTTGTAGTCGGCCACGTTGGCGAAGGGCCGCCAGTTGACGTCGAGCACCCCGGCATCGAACCTCAGGCCGTTCGGGTAGTTCGAGGCCGGTGCGGTCTTCTCGTCGTAGCGGACCCGGATGCCCTTGAGCTTCGCCTTGAGAGCGTCGCGGCCCATCGGATCGCGGCCGACCTGCTTCAGCCCCGCCGCCAGCGGCTCGAAGATCGTCGTCTCGAAGTAGGCCGGGTCGGAATAGTACTTGTCGTCGCCGGGGATGGTGAGCTGGTCCCACGCCACCTCGACCGGCACCGGAAAGCCGGCCGCGTCCTGGATCGCCTTCTGCTGCGCCGGATAGCGGCCCTTGCGATAGGCGGCGATCGCCCGGCGCTCGGCCAGCCCGACCGTCGGCTCGGCCCGGACGGCGGATGCGCAGAGCAGCAGCGCGGCGGTGGCGAGCGCGTTTCGGCGTGAGAGCATGCGTGGCGTCTCCATCGGAATGCGCCGACCGTTCGTCGGCGCGGGCGGGTGAAGCGGCGAGCGAATGCTCGTCCAGGTTGCGGCGTCGAGGCCGCGGCGTCGGGCGGCGTCCGGCGCCGCTTTCGCCTGCCTAGCAGCTTCCGCACGGCGAATGGGAGAGGCGACGGGGCTCGGGCCGGCGGGGGCGGCTGCGCCCGACGCCAAACCTCTGGTATGGC
>NZ_VRVF01000074.1:0-23981 GCF_008040045.1 Methylobacterium sp. WL8
GGGCGGGTTCCGGCTTGAAGCGCGTCTTGCCGGGCGCCGCCGTCAGCACGCGGGGTTCCGGCAACGGCGGGGCGGGCGCCGGCGCGGCGGGGGCAGGCTTGCCCTGCGCCCGAACGGACCGGGGAAGCAGAAGGAACGCGGCACTTCCCAGAAAGAGCGCTCGACGCGACGCGCCGGATCGCAATTCGGTCGGCGGCGCGGATCGGGCTGGCGGCATGGAACCTCGTGACGACGGGGCGATCGCGCGGCATCCACGCGGGAATTCAGGGCCGCCGGTTGTAGCCGCCGCCCTCGCGCGGCGCCACCGTTTCGGGCCCGCAAGTTTTTTGCTGCGGCCTGTGCCCCGCATGCTATAGACCCGCCCTCCGGTGGCCGGACACGCGCCGGGCATCGGCGCTCGCGGGCGTGGCGGAACTGGTAGACGCGCTGGTTTTAGGTACCAGTGTCGCAAGACGTGGGGGTTCGAGCCCCTCCGCCCGCACCAGCACCGCCTTCGGAAACGGTAACGGCCGATCCCTGCGCGGACGCGGTCGGCCGGCTCCTCCAGCGGATGCCGTTCGCCTTGCGCGCGGGTCCCGCTTCCCCGTACCAAACCCGCGGCTCCGTCAGGCCTCCGATGAGGCCGCGCCCGGATTCTCGCGCACACGATCACACGGACTTTGAGAGCGACGACGATGCAGGTGACCGAGACACACTCCGAGGGGCTGAAGCGCACGTTTCAGGTGTCCCTCGCCGCGAGCGAGCTCGAGGATCGCCTGAACACCGAGCTGTCGGGCATGAAGGACAAGGTCCAGCTAAAGGGCTTCCGTCCGGGCAAGGTGCCAGTGGCGCACCTGCGCAAGGTCTACGGCCGCTCGGTGATGGCCGACGTGGTGCAGAACGCCGTCAACGAGGCGAACCAGAAGATCGTCGCCGACAACGGCCTCAAGCTCGCCCTCGAGCCGCAGATCGAGTTCCCCTCCGACCAGTCGATCGTCGAGAAGGCGCTCGACGCCAAGGCCGACCTCTCGTTCAAGGTCGCCCTCGAGGTCCTGCCGAGCTTCGAACTCGCCGACCTTTCCGACGTCAGCCTGACCAAGCAGGTCGCCACACCCTCGGACACGGAGGTGACCGAGGCGCTGGAGCGCATGGCCGGCCAGAGCCGTCCGTTCGCGGAGCGTGACGAAGGCGCGGCGGCCGAGACCGGCGACCGCCTCACCATCGACTTCGTCGGCCGCATCGACGGCACAGAGTTCGAGGGCGGCAAGGGCGAGGGCATCGACCTGGAGCTCGGCTCGAATTCCTTCATCCCCGGCTTCGAGGAGGCTCTCGTCGGCGCCAAAGTCGGCGAGCAGCGCCTGGTCAAGGCGACCTTCCCGGAGGCCTACGGCGCCGAGCAGCTCGCCGGCAAGGACGCCGAGTTCGACGTGACCGTCACCAAGATCCAGGCCCCGGGCGAGGCCAAGATCGACGACGAATTCGCCAAGGGCATGGGCCTCGACTCCCTCGACGCGCTCAAGGAGGCCGTGGCCAAGGCGATCGGCACCGACTTCGAGGCGGCCTCGCGCCGCAAGCTCAAGAAGGACCTCCTCGATGCGCTCGACGGCCGCTACGCCTTCGACCTGCCGCCCTCGCTCGTGGCGCAGGAATTCGCCAGCGTCTGGGCGCAGGTCGAGCAGGACCTGAAGTCCCGCGGCAAGACCTTCGAGGACGAGGACACCACCGAGGAGAAGGCGCAGGCCGAGTACCGCAAGATCGCCGAGCGTCGCGTGCGCCTCGGCTTGGTGCTTGCGCAGGTCGGCGAGAGCGCCGATATCAAGGTCTCCGACGAAGAGGTGAACCAGGCCCTCATCGCCCGGGTCCGGCAGTTCCCGGGCCAGGAGCAGCAGGTCTGGGATTTCTACCGGAAGAATGCACAGGCGCTCGCCGAGCTTCGCGCGCCGCTGTTCGAGGAAAAGGTCGTCGACCACGTCCTCGGTCAGGTCAAGCTGGTGGAGGAGCCCGTCTCGAAGGAGACGCTCTTCGCCGACGAGGAAGCCGACGACGCCGGGAACGAGAAGGCCGACGCCAAATCGGCCGACGCCGAGTCCACGGAGGCCGCGTCGGCCGGCTCGAAGGCCGACTGAGCCCGCGCTCGTCTCGAGGCGGCGGGCTTATGGTTAGGCGGCGTTAAGGAATGCCGTCGTTCGCTGACGCGCCCGGCCTCTCCGTGATTCGCGGAGGGCCGGGCCCCTTGGAGCCCTAAAGGCCATGATGAGAGATCCGGTCGACTATTATAACAGCGCGCTCGTGCCGATGGTGGTCGAGCAGTCGAGCCGCGGCGAGCGGGCGTTCGACATCTACTCGCGGCTGCTGCGCGAGCGGATCATCTTCCTCACCGGACCGGTGGAGGATTACGGCGCGTCGCTGATCGTCGCGCAGCTCCTGTTCCTCGAGGCCGAGAACCCGAAGAAGGAAATTTCCTTCTACATCAACTCGCCCGGCGGCGTGGTGACCTCGGGCCTGTCGATCTACGACACGATGCAGTTCATCCGTTGCCCGGTGACGACGCTCTGCGTCGGCCAGGCCGCCTCAATGGGCTCCCTGCTCCTCACCGCCGGCGAGCCGGGCCACCGCTTCGCCCTGCCGAACGCCCGCATCATGGTCCACCAGCCGTCCGGCGGGTTCCAGGGCCAGGCCACCGACATCCTGATCCACGCCCGCGAGATTGAGGCTCTCAAGAAGCGCCTCAACGAGATCTACGTGAAGCATACCGGGCGCGACTACGATTCCATCGTCCAGGCGCTGGAGCGCGACAACTTCATGACCGCCGACGCGGCGCGCGAGTTCGGCCTGATCGACGAGGTCATCCAGAAGCGGCCCGAGCCGGCCGCCGCCTGAGGAACCCCGCACCCGTCCCCGGCGGCACCGCGCCGCCGCGGGAGGGGTGTGGCGATCGCGGCCTTGATCCGGCCGCGGCCGCGTGTTTGCATCGGGGTTCGCAACGACTGGTTCGGGCCGGACCCCAAGGCAAAGACGCGCAGGTGACTTTTTCTTTAAGCGGATCCCCTTAACTGTGAACGATGCGCGTGTGCCCCGGCTGGCAGCGCACGCACGAATCGGAGACCGATATGAGCAAGACTGGCGGCACCGACTCCAAGAGCACGCTGTACTGCTCGTTTTGCGGTAAGAGCCAGCACGAGGTCCGCAAGCTGATCGCGGGCCCGACGGTGTTCATCTGCGACGAGTGCGTCGAGCTGTGCATGGACATCATTCGCGAGGAATCGAAGTCCTCGCTGGTGAAGAGCCGCGACGGCGTCCCCACGCCGAAGGAGATCCGGCGCGTCCTCGACGACTACGTCATCGGCCAGGACTTCGCCAAGAAGGTCCTCTCGGTCGCGGTGCACAACCACTACAAGCGCCTCGCCCACGCGACGAAGCACAACGACGTCGAGCTGGCCAAGTCCAACATCATGCTGATCGGGCCGACGGGCTCGGGCAAGACTCTGCTCGCGCAGACGCTCGCCCGCATCCTCGACGTGCCGTTCACCATGGCGGACGCGACCACCCTGACGGAAGCCGGCTACGTCGGCGAGGACGTCGAGAACATCATCCTCAAGCTGCTCCAGGCCTCCGACTACAACGTCGAGCGGGCGCAGCGCGGCATCGTCTACATCGACGAGATCGACAAGATCTCCCGCAAGTCCGACAACCCGTCCATCACCCGCGACGTCTCGGGCGAGGGCGTGCAGCAGGCGCTTCTGAAGATCATGGAAGGCACCGTCGCCTCCGTGCCTCCGCAGGGCGGACGCAAGCACCCGCAGCAGGAGTTCCTGCAGGTCGACACGACCAACATCCTGTTCATCTGCGGCGGCGCCTTCGCCGGGCTGGAGCGGATCATTTCGGCGCGCGGCAAGGGCACCTCGATCGGCTTCGGCGCGACCGTGCAGGCTCCCGACGACCGGCGCACCGGCGAGGTGTTCCGCTCGGTCGAGCCTGAGGACCTCCTGAAGTTCGGCCTCATCCCCGAGTTCGTCGGCCGCCTGCCCGTGCTGGCGACGCTGGAGGATCTCGACGAGGACGCCCTCAAGAAGATCCTGCAGGAGCCGAAGAACGCCCTAGTGAAGCAGTACCAGCGGCTGTTCGAGATGGAGAACGTCGACCTGACGTTCCAGGACGAGGCGCTGTCGCTCGTCGCCCGCAAGGCGATCGAGCGCAAGACCGGCGCCCGCGGCCTGCGCTCCATCCTGGAGACGATCCTGCTAGACACGATGTACGACCTGCCGGGTCTCGACTCGGTCGAGCAGGTCGTGATCGGGCCGGAGGTGGTCGAGGGCAAGTCGCGCCCGCTCTTCATCCACGGCGACCGCAACAAGGAAGCGCCGGCCAGCGTCAGCGCCTGACGTGCGCCGGCGCACGCGCGCTAAGTCCTTGATGTCGCGGGTCGATCCTCGGTCGACCCGCGACGGGTGGTCACCTTGAAACGAGGTGCGGGGGGAGCCATCTGAGGCTCAGCGCAGTGGCCGCTGCCTCCTTCGAGGGGCGGTGCCGCGCCACCAGCCGCAAAGTCTCCAGAGACCTTTCCGACCCTCGCGGCCCGGTCGGCCCCTGGCAGGAAGCTTGCTCCAATTCGGAGGAGCGACCGTCGGGCGTCCCTCATGAGGAAGTCAACGATGACCCAATCGAAATCCCGCCAGCCGGTCGTCCCGGGCTCGACCGGCGCCTACGCCGTCTTGCCGTTGCGCGACATCGTCGTCTTCCCGCACATGATCGTGCCGCTGTTCGTCGGGCGCGAGAAGTCGATCCGCGCGCTCGAAGAAGCGGTGCGGACCGACCGCCACATCCTGCTCGCCACACAGATCAACGCCGGCGACGACGACCCGGCCACCGACGCGATCTACACGATCGGCACGCTCGCCTCCGTGCTGCAGTTGCTGAAGCTGCCCGACGGCACCGTGAAGGTGCTGGTCGAAGGCGGTGGCCGTGCCAAGATCACCGGCTTCACCCGCTCGGACGAGTATTATGAGGCCGAGGCTGAGGCCCTGGTCGATGAGCTCGGCGACAAAGTCGAGGCCGAGGCGCTGGCCCGCTCGGTGCTCTCGGAGTTCGAGAACTACGTCAAGCTCAACAAGAAGATTTCGCCCGAAGTCGTCTCGGCGGTCACGCAGATCGAGGAGCCCTCGAAGCTCGCTGACACGATCGGCTCGCACCTCCTCGTCAAGATCGCCGACAAGCAGGCGATTCTGGAGACGCCGACCGTGGCCGCCCGCCTCGAGCGCGTGCTGTCGCTGATGGAGAGCGAGATCTCCGTGCTGCAGGTGGAGAAGCGCATCCGGACCCGCGTGAAGCGGCAGATGGAGAAGACCCAGCGCGAGTACTACCTCAACGAGCAGATGAAGGCGATCCAGAAGGAGCTCGGCGACGAGGATGGCCGCGACGAGCTGGCCGAGCTCGAGGACAAGATCGAGAAGACCAAGTTCACCAAGGAAGCCCGCGAGAAGGCCTCGGCGGAGCTGAAGAAGCTGCGCCAGATGTCGCCGATGTCGGCCGAGGCGACGGTGGTGCGCAATTACCTCGATTGGATGCTCGGCATCCCGTGGAACAAGCGCTCGAAGATCAAGAAGGATCTCCTCGGCGCCCAGGTCCTCCTCGACGGCGACCATTTCGGCCTGGAGAAGGTCAAGGAGCGGATCGTCGAGTACCTCGCCGTGCAGCAGCGGGCGAACAAGCTCACCGGGCCGATCCTGTGCCTCGTCGGGCCTCCCGGCGTCGGCAAGACCTCGCTCGGCAAGTCGATCGCCAAGGCGACTGGCCGCGAGTTCGTGCGGATGTCGCTCGGTGGCGTGCGTGACGAGGCCGAGATCCGCGGTCACCGCCGGACCTATATCGGCTCGATGCCGGGCAAGATCGTCCAGTCGATGCGTAAGGCCAAGACCTCGAACCCGCTCATCCTGCTCGACGAGATCGACAAGATGGGCATGGACTTCCGCGGCGATCCCTCCGCGGCGCTCCTCGAGGTGCTGGATCCCGAGCAGAACTCGACTTTCAACGACCACTATCTCGAAGTCGATTACGACCTGTCGAACGTGATGTTCGTGACCACGGCCAACACCCTCAATATCCCCGGCCCGCTGATGGACCGCATGGAAGTGATCCGCATCGCCGGGTACACCGAGGAGGAGAAGGTCGAGATCGCACGCAAGCACCTGATCCAGAATGCGCTGAAGAAGCATGGCTTGGACAGCAAGGAATGGTCGATCGACGATGAGGCCCTGCTGATGCTGGTTCGCCGCTACACACGGGAGGCGGGCGTCCGCAACCTCGAGCGCGAGCTGTCGAACCTGATCCGCAAGGCGGTCAAGGAGATCCTGATCACGAAGGTAAAGAGCGTCGAGGTCGACGTGGAGCGCCTGCAGGTCTTCCTCGGCCCGCCGAAGTTCCGCTACGGCGAGATCGATGCGGACGATCAGGTCGGCGTCGTCACCGGCTTGGCCTGGACCGAGGTCGGCGGCGAGCTGCTGACAATCGAGGGCGTCATGATGCCGGGCAAGGGCAAGATGACGGTCACGGGCAACCTGAAGGACGTGATGAAGGAGTCGATCTCGGCGGCGGCGAGCTACGTTCGCTCCCGGGCCCTCGATTTCGGCATCGAGCCGCCGCTGTTCGAGCGCCGGGACATCCACGTCCACGTTCCGGAGGGGGCGACCCCGAAGGACGGGCCGTCGGCCGGCATCGCCATGGCGACCGCCATCGTCTCGACCTTCACCGGGATCCCGGTGCGCCGCGACATCGCCATGACCGGCGAAGTCACGCTCCGCGGTCGAGTGCTGCCGATCGGCGGTCTGAAGGAGAAGCTGCTCGCCGCACTCCGCGGCGGCATCAAAACGGTGTTGATCCCCGAGGAGAACGCCAAGGACATCGCCGAGGTGCCCGACAGTGTGAAGAACGGGATGGAGATCATCCCCGTCGCGATGATGGACCAAGTGCTGAAGCACGCCCTCGTGCGCCAGCCGGTAGCGATCGAATGGGAAGAGGTCATCCCGGTCAAGAAGACGACCGAGGACGGCGCCGCCTTCGTCGCCCACTAAAGCCCGAGCAAGGACGACGAGGCCCCGGAGCGCTGCTCCGGGGCCTTTCGCTTGCATGGTCCGCTTGTCGAAAGGGCCTCCATGCGCATCTTGGTGATCAATCCCAACACGACGGAAGCGGTGACCGAACGGGTCGTCAAGCATGTCCGCCGCATCGCTCCATCGGCGACGATCGTGCCGGCTACCGGCCGCTTCGGCGCGCGCTACATCGCCAGCCGGGCCTCGGCGGCGATCGCCGCTCACGCCGCCCTCGACGCCTATGCGGCGTTCGGCGCGGAGTGCGACGCGGTCTACCTCGCCTGCTTCGGCGATCCCGGTCTGCTGGCGCTCCGCGAGATCGCACCCGTGCCGGTGGTCGGCATGGCCGAAGCCGCCTGCCGCGAGGCGGCGGCCGCGGGGCGCTTCTCGATCGTCACCGGCGGGACGGCGTGGCGGCCGATGCTGAGCGAGTTCGTCACGCTCCTCGGCCTCTCTGACCGGCTCGCCGGCATCCGCGCGACGAACGCCACCGGCGGCGAGATCCACCACGATCCGGACGCGGCGCTCGCCGACCTCGTCGCCGCCTGCCGCGCCTGCGCGGAGGCGGACGGCGCCCAGACGGTGATCCTCGGCGGTGCCGGCCTCGCGGGCCTCGCCGAACGGATCCAGCCGGACGTCCCCGTTCCCGTGCTGTGCTCGGTGGAGGCCGGTACCCGCGCGGTGCTGGCGGCGGCAGCTCTACCGAGACCCACGCCGAGCCGCCACCCGCTGACCGACGCCACCGGCCTATCCCCTGCTCTTGCACGCCTGCTCGCCGGCCCATAGGCGCATGCTAAAAGAACCTGCGCTTGCCTCGAAGCCGCAGCATGCCGTACCACGCGGGCGCGGGCGGTTAGCTCAGTTGGTAGAGCGTCTCCTTTACACGGAGAGGGTCGGGGGTTCGAGTCCCTCACCGCCCACCAATCATTGCAACGACTTACCTCTGGCCCTGCTTACTACTCCGATCCATTTGTAAGCGCATAGTAAGCAGCATGGCGGAAAACCCCACCACCGGCGACCTCTTCAAGGCCAAGGCGATCACCTCCGACGAGGTGAACGCCGCCGTCGACGTGTTCATGCGCGACGCGACCGTGAGCCTGTTCCGGTTCGCGAGCGGGCATACGCTCGATCCGGCCGCCGCGGTGAAGGCGCACGACCCGGCGCGCGCCGCGGTCGCCGATCCGGACAGGCCGGAGAAGTTCAGGCGCGGGATGGTGCGAACGGCGATTTTGCTGGCGCGGCCGGTGGCGGGCGGGGAGCAGCAGAGGTGACGACACCCCTCCCATTTGATCTGGCGCGCGACACGCGCTTCCGCGGTAAGCCGATCCCCGCGCTGACGAAGCAAGAACTTCGCGCCGCGCTGATGCAGGCTCTTGAGCGCATGCACTTCCTAGAGGAGACGCGTCCGCTTGGGGCCTACAGTCGGCGTGATCATGCCGGCCCGGCGCCGTTGCCGCCGAAGAGCGACTTCACGACGCGATGACCCGTCGCGTAAAGCGGCCCGACGTCTACCACCGGCACATGCCGCTCTACCTGATCGGGGCGGGCTTCCTGATCTTGGTCGCGGCCGAGGTGTGGATGCGGCTCGCGTGAGCGCTGCGGGTTACCCCGGCTTCTCCCGCTTTGCGATGACCCGGCACGCCTGCCGCAGAGTGACCTCCTGGACCGGGTAGAGCTTTGCCGCCGCTTCGAGCACCAGGTGGCCGAGCTCGAAGCTCCACACCGTCGCCAAGTGCCACTCAATCGAGCCGGTCGGCGTCCAGGCCTCCACGTTGAGGCCGCGCTGGATCGGCGTCGGCACGATCTGCTTTTTCGATGGTGGCAGGATGAGCCGGGCCTGACACGCGCTCTCGTATTTGCGCACGGGAGGCGTCCCGGGGCGGCGTTGGTGGCGACACGAGCCCGATAGGTGCCGGAGCGCGTCGAGCTGCTGCATCGTGGGCCCGAACCGCGCCACAAGGCCGTCTGTCGCGTAGACGCCCCTTCGACTGCAAGACAGGCACTCCACCACGACGCGATCGCCCCCGATGTCCGCGAGGGTATCCACCTACGCGCCGGGCCGCCGGCCGCGGACATAGCCGTGCGAGATCAGCCGGTCGCGCCGCAGTGTGCGGCGTTCGGCTTCCGCGAGGTCCGACAGCGCGTCCTCGATCGCCCGCACCAGCGCGACCCACGCGTCGCCGCGGGCGGCCCGACGATAGGCGAGCGCGATGGTTTCGGCCTCGCTCAGCCGGATCTCCACAGGCGGTTCGTACGGCTGGGGGTGCATAGGTGCTCTGGCTCCGGCAAGAACGGAACCGGAACAAACAGCATGCATATCGACGGTTCAACCATGGCGATCACGGCCGGCCACGTGGCGGTGAGATGGTGTGGAAGGCGGGGTAGAAGGCCAATGCCGACGCCACTTTACCGCTTCCACTGCACGGACGGGCACGATCTCGTCGTCGATCTGCAGGGCAAGCGGCTGCCGACCTGGGCGCTGATGCGTGTGCATGCCGAGCGGGTCGCGCTGGACGTGATGCTCTGCCGCGCGCCGCGCGATTGGTCGGCCTGGACGGTCGAAGTGTACGACTCGGCGGGCCGGCACGTGGTGTCGAAGCCGTTCACAGACGTGCTGGCCGTCCGCCAAGCGCGGCAGGGATGACGGGAAACACGGAGGGCATGAAGAGAACGTTGGCGGTCGAATTTTCATCATCAAGTGCAAGCGCCTGATGCCCGGCCACCGCCAGATGGCTCCACAAGGAGTGGACCGCCGAGCAAGGCCGAAAAGCTATATATTCATAGCGTTGTACCAATCTTGCATTTGCCCGACGCTCAAGGAGTGGTTTGGAAATCGTCCATTGTCTCTAATGATCGAACGAAGATCGTCCGGCGATATTCCATAAATCTTTTTAAAAGTCCGCGACGAATGACTCAGGCTTGCAAAGCCGACCTTATGCGCCATGCGGTTGATGGACATTTGTTTGGGAGGTCGAAGAATCAACTGCCGCAGGCGAG
This sequence comes from Methylobacterium sp. WL8, assembly GCF_008040045.1. Taxonomy (NCBI): domain Bacteria; kingdom Pseudomonadati; phylum Pseudomonadota; class Alphaproteobacteria; order Hyphomicrobiales; family Methylobacteriaceae; genus Methylobacterium; species Methylobacterium sp. WL8. Next base: position 10,062 of record NZ_VRVF01000074.1, read on the forward strand.
CGGCGCGCCGGCGCGTAATAACCGCTTGAACGCCGCCAACAGCTTGCATCGCACGATAGAGTGACGCCCGCGAGACACCGATACTGCGAGCGACAAATTCAGAATTCAGATCTAGACTAAGATTGCTATCAATGAATAACTCTGCCTTCAGCCGACGCGACAATTCCGCATCGTTTTCATCGATTAACTTTCCGAAATCCTCTTCAGGCCTTCCCTGTATCTGATTAAGAATGCTGGTGATGACCTGAGTCGCTCCAGAAGCCAATGTATTCGACATGCTCGGCGCACATCGGACAAGAGAAAGAATAGTTTCACCGAGCGAGCCTACTGCGCTCTTTGGCAAGATGCGTCCGTGGAGGTGCCGCGCGTCCGGCACGACAGCCTCGACGAGTTCTCGGGACAGGATGACGGTGACGTAGTCGGCATCTACGACGAATGACCGCATCGGTTGGGTCGCGTCAAAAAGGACGGCATCGCCTGGTGCAAAGCGGCGCTCTTCTCCACTGCGACCGCTCACCATTTGTCCCGATCTCAGGACCTGCAGGTAAAAATGATCGAACCCATCGCGCCGGATCTGTTCAGTATCTCGTCTGTGGTCAGCGCCGATGATCTGGCGATCGAATAAGGTTAGGCGTCCGAAGTGATGGGCGGCGATGCTAGCTTCAAATTTATCGCCAAAGACAGATACCGTCGCTCCACTCGACTGGATCATATCATGATAAAGACCGAAGCTGTCTATCGACGCCCTGCTCAGGTACGTCTGATGCAGATCCGCCACCGGCTGGATGTCAAGAGTCGTCATAGCCGCTTACCGTCGGAGCCCTTTCCGATCGTGCTGGGTTAGCGTGACAGGGTTCGCATCACGGTACTGGCCTGACTCCCTGGTCTCTGCAAGAGAAGACAAAACGTATCGCGTTCTTCCAGCAGGTATCTGCGCGTGCGGTTCGGCCCCGCCGGGATCTGCTCACGCGGCGGGGGAACCCCGGATCTCACCAGCTAGGCCGATACGCAACTTGGCCCGAGCGAAGAATGCCGCGAAACGGCTCAGGCGCACCCACGCGGTAGCCCCACACAAGTTTCGGAATGGGCCGGGGGTGATGGCTGATCGTCGCGTTGCGCAGCCTCGCCCACACTCCTATCCCCGCCGGCCCACCTCCGGCGAGACCCATGGCATCACCAGCACCGATTCGATCCGCGCCGTCCGACGCCCAGGCTTGGCGCGACGCGCTTGAGGCCATGAAGCCCACCACCGCGCCGTGCCCGGGCATGACCGGACCGCGCTGGGAGAAGATGCGGGAATCGGCGCTGGCGTTCCTCGACCAGTTCGGTGACGAGGCCGCGGCGCTCGGCTGGACGACGGCAGAGCTGTTCGGCGTGCATCCGACGGCGGGCTTCATCCGGGTCGATCACTGCGGGGCCCTGATGGTCAGCGGCGAGCGCGTCCGCTCCATCGAGAGCGACAAAATCCGGTTCGGGATGACGACCTACTACCGGAACCTGCCGGGGCGGCCTGTTGGCGTGCCGGTGTGGGAGGTCAGGCGGTAGGCGGAAACAGACCCGGAACGTTCAGTACGATTTCCCAAACAAATCGGGCCCTTGTGTTCGCAGCGCCCGTGGCTCAGTCTGCCGGTTCTGAAACGCAAAGCCCGCCCTGAATCGCTTCGGGACGGGCTAAGCTGATCGGGTCGGCCAGAGGCTGGACAACCCATCGGGGCAACGAGATCAAAGACACGATCTCGTCGATGCGTCCAGTCCTCTGCCGACATTCCAGTCGGATTGTCAGAAGGACGCGACACCCATGCAACAGCACTTCGAACTCATTCCGCACCTCGTTGAGGCGGAGATCGTCCAGCAGCGCGTGAAGGACGGGTACATCAACGCCACCGCCATGTGCCAAGCCACTGGCAAGAAGTGGAACCACTACGCCTCCAACGACAGCACCAAAGCGTTCATCTCGGCCCTGGCGGCCGACACCGGAATTCCGGCAACGGTGCTTGTTCAGTCGCTTAGCGGTGGCCGACCGGAACTTCAGGGCACCTGGGTTCACCCGCAGGTCGCCATCAATCTCGCTACGTGGTGCTCCGCGACCTTTGCGGTGCAGGTGAGCAAGTGGGTCTACGAGTGGATGTCGGGCAAGTCGAAGCCCGGCAACTCGAACTTGCCGTACCATCTCCAGCGCTACCTCGTTAATAGCGAGCGCGTGCCGGCCGGCTATTTCTCGGTCCTGGCCGAGCTCTCCATCATGCTCATCGCGCCGCTCGAGCGCATGGGCTATCGGCTTCCGCCGGAGCTGGTCCCCGACATCTCCTCGGGCCGCATCTACTGCAAGGAATTGCGAGCCAAGGGGGTCGATACCGACGCGCTCCCGACGTACTGGCACACCTATGAGGATGGGCGCCGCGTCCCCGCGAAGCTCTACCCCGAGATCCACCTGGCCGACTTCCGGCGGCATGTTCGCGAGGTCTGGATCCCGAAGTACGCGACCGAGTATTTCCGCAAGCGTGACGCCTCGGCGCTTCAGTACCTGCCGAAGCTGATTGCAGGCCCCAAGGCGGCCTGACACGACGAAAAGGCCCGCCGCGGCTGGTGCCGGGCGGGCTTGAAATGGCAGCCGGTGCTGCGCGTTCGAACCAATGCCCCCGGCCATTCGTTTCTGGCCGTTGGCAAAGGATCGAAAAATATGAAGACGCTTTGTGCGGTGTTGGCTGTGAGCCTGACGACCATCAGTTCGGTGGCACCCGCTTTCGCCCAGCCCTACGGCGGCCGGGATTACGGCTACGACCGTCGTGATGACGGCTACCGGGGTCGCGATCGCGGGTACGGGGATCGTGAGTACGGTGGGCGCGATGATCGCCGTCGCGACGACGATCGACGTGGGTACGGCTCTGAAGATCGCGGGCGCGGTGGTGTCGCTTCGTTCGACGAGCGGGAGTACCTGCGATGCAACCCGGACGTGCTCCGTGCCGTGCAGAGCGGTAAGATGAAGTCGGGAGCGGCCCACTACCAGGTGTTCGGGCGGCGCGAAGGCCGGAAGCTGAGTTGCTGACGAGCGCACGAAAAAGCCCCGCGCGGCGGATGCCGGCGGGGCTGAAAGGTCTCGCGGGGTGCTATCCACGAAGGCGGCCGGTGTAGCGCGGGCGGCGGCACGGACCAAGCACGAAAAAGCCCGGCTCGCCGTGATGGCGGCCGGGCTGAGTCGGGGAGGAAAGAGGCCGAGGGGCCTCACCCTTCGGGCGGTGGATCGCGGATCGCTCGACCGACGATGACGCCCAGGGCGAAGGCGATCACGACGAAGGCCAGGGTGAAGTTCTGCGGCTCGGCGTGGGTCACGGCCCATCTCCCACGACCTCGAACCGAATGATCGTCTCTGGCCGGGTGATGGGCCAGTAGAACTTCTGCAGAGGATTGCAGGAATAACTAGGGAGCGCGCGGTACTCCGCGGGGCCCGGCCGGAAGTTCAGCGGCACCTCTTCCTCGAAAGTGATCGTCCGAACGCCGAGACCGAGCTGCGGGTGATCGTAGTCGACGTCCTTCAGGAACTCGCGCCGCGTGTCGGACTGCTCCATCGTTCGTCCGTCGGCCGCATGGTCGTAGAGGGCGCGATCGACGTGGACAGCGCAGTCGCGGAGGAACCGGACACGCTGGCGGATCAGGAGCTTGTCGCCCGGCCGGACACGCGGCGTCAGCACCTCGGAGGACATGACGACGACAGGGACGGCACGGTCACCGGCGAACCAGGCGAAGACGCCGGCAACGGTGAGGATGGTGCCGCAGACCAGGGTGAGGGTGAAGTAGCCGAACAGGCGCAGCGTCATTTGCCGACCCCCCGGAAGAGCGAGAAGAGATCGTAGCCGGACTTGGCGAGCGCGATGGAGCCGGTCACGACGGTCGCCGCCGTGCCGCAGACCCACATCAGCACCTTCGCCGCCGTGCGCGAGGACGAGATGAACTCGACGGCGCCGTCCAGCCGCTCGAGCTCGCGGGTGTTCTTGCTCTCCACCCATGCGACCGTTTCAGGCCGGAGCTTCATCAGCTTGTCGAGCCGGCTGACATCCTCCTCGCTCCATGAGGCGAACATCTTGCGGAGGTGGGGCGGGAAGCCGACGACAAGGCTTCCTTCTCCCAGGTGGACGGGGTCGCCATAGGCGCGCCGAACCATGGTCTCGCCCAGCCCATCATCCGGAACGTGCATCCTTTGGCCGATGCCGCTGGCGACCGCATCCGCCGTCGCGTGTAGGCATCCGGGCGGCGGATCCTTTGGAGGCCGTCGCTGCGCGCTCATTCTGCTTCCGGGGCAAGGTCATGGGTCAGCGGCCAGGGCACGCCGCGTGGAATTTGGCGTTGGCCACCCGCGCCTGCCGGATCGTCTCCGGGGTGTCGTGGCGCGAGTAGCGGATGATGGAAGCTACGTTGCAGAACCGGGCCGCTGGCACGGCCACATGCGGGTCGGTGCAGGTCAGCGTGAAGAGGCCGATGGCAAAGTGCAGGCAGCCCATCTCAGTCGTCCCTCATGTCAGGATCGTTGGCCGGCACGGGCGTGTTGCCGATGGCATCGCCCGCGGCGCGCGCGACGCCCTCCCGGCGCTCGGCCTCGGCATTGGACGTGGCGGCCTGTGTCGCCGCGCCGAGGTCGCGCAGGGCCTGTTCCGCGCGCTTCGTCGCCAGCCACTTGTTGATGAGGCCGACGACGAAGCTGATCAGGAAGTTCCAGCCCACGGCCGGTCAGGCCTGCCCGCGGGCGCGGATGGTCTGGATGGCCGGGTCCAGCACGTTCGACTTGCTGGCACCTTCCTCGAGCGGCATCGAACGGAAGACGACAGCGGCCAGCCCCTCGGGTCCGCCAGCCGACTTCATCACCCGCGACGGCAGCACGTCGATGCCGCGCTGGACGGCGGCGGCGACCGCGGCCGAACCAAGGTTGATCGTGACCTTCCCGTCCTTCGTCGAGCCGGCAATGGCGTTGATGCCGTACTCCGCGAGCGCGGTGCCGGCCTGCTGCAGGCGCTGCTGCGTCAGGACCGACGCCGCGATGGGCCAGAGCTTCGCGATGGCGGCCGAGGCGATGCCGGCGAGAGCGGTGACCGCCCAGGTGGCGAACGTCGCGCCGTAGGTCGCGATCCAGGAGCCGTAGGGGATCTCGACGGTGGTGACCGGCGCCGCGGTCTGCGCAAGGGCGACGGTGGATGCGCAGGCGAGCGCCAGCGCCGCGAGGAAGATGCGGGTCATGGTGATCTCTTGATTTTCAGAGGTTGCACGGCTGCCGGCCGGCTCGGGTCGTTCTCAGGCCGCGTCGAACTCGGGAAGCGGCACCGTTTGCCCGGCGAGCGCATGCGTGCAATCGCCGAGAAACTGGATCTGCCCGTCCGTCACGAAGGAGTGGCAGATGGCGGGTGGCGCACCGTCCTTGCCTGCATCATCGCCGTTGTAGGTGACGAGGACGGACGGGGTGAACGTCGGGCGTTCATGGTCGCCGTTGAAGCCCCAGCGACCGGGGCTCACGTTCACCGAGTGGGCGCTGGCGCAGCCTGGGCACCAGAACAGCAGCAGCCCACCTTCGGCGCGGCGGAGGATGCCGGCGGAAGCCATCAGGCTTCGCTCACGCCGGCCTTGGCGCCAGCGATCGACGTCGGCAGCTTCGAGGCGGCGGGCAGCGGCACGTCGGCCGGCCAGCGGAAGGCGGTGACCTCGGAGCGCTTGAACGCCGCCACCGTCACCGCATCAGACTGATTGCCGCCGAGGCCGAACACCTGATCCTTGTTCGCGCCGACGACGAAGAAGACATGGCCCTGCCAGGCCGAGTTGCCGCGGCGCTTCGTGCACACGGCCCCCAGGACGGGCTCCTTCAGGCCGACGCCCCAATTCTCGAACGACCGCGCCGCGAGGCTGTGCGAGCCGTCGTGGCCGGCGCGCTTCAGCATCGCGTTGGCGAAGGCCGCGCACCATGCGGTCGAGTCGGTCTTGATGCCGGGGAAGCCGGCGTCGGCGAAGAACTGGACCACCTTCGGGTTGTTGGCGGCGGCCTGGCCTTCCTTCAGTCCAAGCTGCCCTTCGGCGAGCACGAGCCAACCCGGGCGATCGACCAGCGCCTTGCGCTCGCTCACGTCGGCGGTGCTGAGCGCGGCGATCGTCTTCGGCCCCGCGATCCCGTCCGCGACCAGGCCGGCGGAGCGCTGGAACGCGGTCAGCGCCGCGATGGTCTTCGGCCCGGCATCGCCGTCGGCGCCGGCCTTCCCGAGGTCATAACCGCGCGCCAAGAGAGCACGCTGGATCTCAGCGATGTCCATTTCGATCTCCGAGGTTGGGTGGATCAGCGGCGCCGAGCCGGCGGGCAGATGCGGGCCGGGACCATCTCGATTATCACGGCGACGCAGACCGGGCGGTGACGCGCGGCTATGGCGGGAGAAGCCAGCGCGGAGAGGACCGCGAAAGCCAGGACGATGCGGACGGGAGCCATCGTCAATTCGCCGTCAAGGCGATGGACGCGACGGCGTTGTTGCTGGCCGTCGCCCCGTTCTGGATGTAGCCCCGATAGCGAGTGGCCGTGGCGTCCACGATGGCGATCGGCAGCTTCACCGTCACCATGGTTCCGGCCGTCAGGGAGCCGGTTTGCATCAACTGAAAGGTGGCGCTACCGTCGTTGGCCTGGATGAAATACGACCCTGCCTGTGCCGAGTAGAACGTGGCGACCACGAACGCGGCATCGGCCGGCGTTGGGCCGAGAGCGACGTAGCTGCTATCGCCCAGGAATGCGCTGGCGGCGAGGCTGGTGGACTTCGCGACGGAGAACCGAGCTCGGCTCAGAATTGCGGAGATCTCGGAGGTCTGGTTCGCTGCTGTGGCCGCCCCGGACGGCAGCGGTAGGCTCGCCGCGCTGATCTGCTGCGTGGCCGGGAAGTTCCCCACAGCGATCGTGCCCGACACAGGCTGCGTGGTTGTGGACCCGTCTACCTTCACAGCAACAGTATTGCCGCCGACGATGGTGGCCGTGTTCTGAACCGCGAACGTGCCCGCGTTGGTGACCGCGTGGGACGGAACGGTGGCCAGTGAGACGGGCTGCGTGCCAGGGAAATTCCCGACGCTGACCGTGCCGGAAACCGGCTGTGTCGTGGCCGATCCGTCCGTCTTCACCGCCACGGTGTTCCCGCCCACCACAGTCGCGGTGTTCTGAACTGGGAAGGCGCCGGCATTCGTTACGGCGTGCGAGGGCACCGATGCCAAGCTGACCGGCTGCGTCACGCCGGAGCCATCGACCTTCCATGCCGAGGCGCCGGCAGGCCCCTGCGTCACGGTGTAGGCCCCGGACTGCGTGCTCGCGATCGTCGTGCCGGAGGGGAGCGCCACCGTCCAGGTGCCGCTCTGCGTAACCGCGACCATGCCGGAGACCGGCTGCGTGGCCGGGAAGTTGGCGACGCTGACGCTCTGCCCGCTTGGGAGGGAGACCGGCCAGGGCTGCGTGCCTGGTGCCCCCTGCGCGACCGTGAAGAGGCCAGACTGCGTCACCGCAACCGGTCCGTTCACCCCGAAGGTCCAGACCCCCGACTGCTTCACCGACGGGATGTTGCCGATGTTGAAGGTGGGCGCCTGCTGCGCCTGCGCTGCCGTCAAGGCAAGCGCCAGCGCTCCGGCGAGGATGCCGCGAAGAAAGCCGAGCATGGGGGAGCCTTCGTGTAGTGGGATCAGCCGGTGGTGATGAAGAAGGTCGTGCCGGCCTCGGAGAAGAGCCGCAGTGCGCCGCGCGGACACGAGCCGCCCTGAAAGACGCGACTGCCGCCGACGCCGATGGTGTGGCCTGCGGTGGCGGTCGGGTCGGCGTCGAAGCGGTAGTTCATCGGGTTGGCGCCGGTGTTCGTGATCTCGATGAACTGCCGAGCGTCGTTCTCGGGCAGCGCCGAGGTCACGACCCCGGCGACGAGGGTGCCGGACGTATCCGTGGTGGCGATGGGTGGATTGGACATGGCGGCCTCGATCAGCGCTTGCACTTGAGCTTCGGACAGGCCGCCATCGGTGCCGTCTTCGCCGTCGGTGCCGTTTCGCCCCGAAAGGCCCTGAACCACCACGACGGTCGCCACGAGCGTGCGCTGCTCGGCGACGGCAGACCTTCCGCCCGCATCGACCTCGATGGTCGCCAGGGCAACTCTCTGCTCAACGACGGCGGCCGACGTCATGGAACCTCACCGATCACGGGCCAGACGAAGTCGCTGGCCAGCCCCTGGGCGTCCGTTAGGGTGAGGATGAGGCGGGTATCTTGGGCCACGGGCAACTCGGCCACGAGTTCGGCCCCGCCGCTGACGGAGATGATTCCCGTGGCGTCCAGTGCGCCGCCGAGGTCGAGGCTCTGCGACGTCTCCCGCCAGTGCAGAAGCGCCACCGCCGTGCACCCGGTCAGGTCGGACGCAACGCCCGCCGGGTCCGTAAAGCGAACGGCCCAAGCTACGGGTCGACCGACCGACTGGTAGAGCGGTGTGGGGCTGCGGGCGATGCGAGAGGACATCAGACGATCACCTCCGCACGGCCATCGTCGAGAATGCGACCCACCTGCCAGCCGCGACCGCGCCGGGTCTGACGCTCGGTCACGTCGTCGTCGGACACGACCACGCCGATGATCCCGCCATCAGGGCCGCGGGCCGCGACGATCCATGCGCCCGGCTCCGCCCCGGTGACGTTCACCGGCACCTTGCCGCAGTAGGCGATGCGGTCGACCGTGGCGCGGGCTTCCTCGTAGGCCGCCGTGAAGGCCATATCCGCGGCCTGGTGCTCCGCCTCGATCTCGCGCTGGTACGCGTCGCGGCGCTCGGCCTCAGCAGTCTCATAGGCCGCGACCTCGGAGGCGTGAGCCGCCACGTCGGCCTGATATCGCTCCAGCAGCGCGGTCATGCCCTCCCACTTCGCGACGGCGTTCCGGTACTTCAGCTCCGCCATCCCGCGGTCATCCGCGGTCGCATCGTCCGGCAGGATCTCCATCCTCGGCTGCGGCCCGGCGGCCGGCGGGATGTCGCCGGGGTGCGGCGTGCCCTGGTAGGGCGCGGGCATGTAGGACGGAGGCTCGGTCGGCGGAGTTCCGAGGTGCAGCCACCACGTATCGCCGCCCACCATGTTCGGATCGGTCGACTTGATCCCGAACCGCTTGGCGAGGTCGAAGCGGTCGGTGAGCCTGCCGTCCGCGTCGAAGCCGACGATCTGGCCCTTGATGATCTCACCGCAGTCGTCGCGCTTGCGCTCGTACTCCGCATAGTCGGCGCCGCTGGCGTTGATGGTGCCAGCGGTGCTGATCGAACGCAGGGTCGTGCTGTTGCGCCAGACCTTCAGCGCCGCCGCTGCCGCGTTCGGCGAGGCGCCGCCGGCCACCAAGCCTCTGGCGACGGAGATCTCGATCGCGCCGTAGCCCTGAGCGTCGGTGAACTTGCCGATCGACACGCCCTCGGTGGTCCCGGTGCCGGCGACGTGCATCTGCGTGCCGCCGAGCACCGCGTTGGCGCCTACGGCAAGGGCGCCGTCCGTGCCGATGGTGAAGAGGCTCGACGTGTCCGTGTTGTCCCGGAACACCGTCGGCTGTCCCGGCGACAGGATGTGCAGGAAGCCGGCACCGTCCGTGTAGATGTCGCTCCTGTGGCCGCCGGTCCCCTGGAAGCGAGCCTTGGCGCCGGCGGCGAAGATGCCGGCCGCTCCGCTGACGTAGGTGCACGAGCCGGTGTTGAAGAGGCTCGCCATGGTCGAGCCAGCGCCCGGCGCGAGACCGATGAAGGTGTCGCTGGTCACGTAGTGGACGGCGCCGGCGGACCAGTACCCTCCGAAAATCCCGTAGGTCTGAACCGCCGGCCCGGAGTTCGGGAAGAACGTGTTCAGCAGGTAGCCGCCACTGTCGCCGGTGATGGTGCTGCCGCTTCCGACCTGGAAATCATCCTCTTTGCAAACAGCCTTGATGCCGGGCAGGTTCTGCTGAGAGGCGACGATCGAGTTGCCGCCGGTAACGCAGACGTTCCCCACCTGCGCTAGCGACAGGGTGAAGATCGGCATGACGCTGGCGTCGGAGCCGGTGTTGACCGCGATGACGCCCAGCGTCGCCAGGGCGTGGTCGTGGTATCCCGTGAAGTCCGTACCGAACTGCGCGGCGATGGCCCGCTGCATGCCGACGAACTTGCCCGGGAAGAGGCGGCCGACGTCAACGGGGCCGAAGGCTGGGGCGGTGCCGTCCTGCGTCCCGACGAAGGCTCGGTTGCCCGGCACGGGCGTCGAGTTGACCTCGCGCGCCGTCAGGTCGCCGCCGGTCAGGGTATGCCCCGTGAAGGTCGCGCCCGCGTCGAGCTCGAAGTGGTCGAGGGTGGTGAGGGCCACGTCGGCCGAGAGCGCGTAGGAGAAGCCGGGGACGCGGAACGCCACCTTCTTCGCCCGGCCGTAGGCGCGGGCGTTGATGAACGCGGCGTAGGCGTCCGCACCGTCGGTCCTGGCGCCGGCCTGAAGCACGCTTGGGTAGACCTCGGCCAGTTCCCAGATCGCGTTGTCGGCAGAGGTCACGTAGAGGCCGTGCGCCGGCACGCTGGCGACCCGCTGATAGGTCGCGCCACCCTTGTCGCCCGGCACGAAGTAACCGAGCGTGCGGACGGCCTGGATGTTGGCCGGCACGTTCTTCGATGAGAGCGTGGAGACCGTGAGCAGCGTCAGGGTCGTGGGGGTGCCGATCGCCTGCTCCAGCACGTCGAGGCGAGGCCCGGCGAGAAGGGTCTCCTGGCCGGCGAGGCGGTTCGCGAAGTCCGATGTGACGCCCGGCAGGATGATGTTGCCCGTCGCGTCGCGGGCCTGAAGCACCTCGATGTCGGTGACACCGTCGAGGCCGTAGGAGAAGACGAACAGCCTGAAGTACGCGGCGCCGGCGGGGGCGACGTAGGCGCTGTTCGAGGCCGGGGAACCCGACAGATAGGCGACGCGAGACTGCCGGCCCGACGCCGTGGTCAGCGTGTCCAGATCCGTGAGGACGGTGACGGCCCCCGGCATGACGTTCTTGGCCTGGTCGAGCCAGACCACGCCGAAGCGGATCGTGTCGTTGCTGGGGTCGGAGGCGTTCGCACGGCGGCGCACCGCCATGCGCGCCTCGACGATGCGACCCGGCTCGATCGGGTAGGCGTAGCGGCTCGCCACGATCGCCTTGCCGATGACGCGGACGATCGACCCACCCGGGCCGAGGGCCACCATGGCGTCGGGCAGCGCGGGGAGGTCGGCCGGCTCGCCCGAGAGGCTCGAGAGGCTGGTCGGAGAGGTGAAGCTGACCGTGCCATCGCCAGGCCGCGCAGTCGAAGGCATTGAGGCCTTACGCACGGCTTCGATTTCGGCGGCTAGGGCGGCATCTGCGGCGCGCCCATCGTTCAGGGCGGCATAGATGCCGTCGTCAGCAGCTTGTCGCGTCCGACCCTCGCTCGTGATCTTCTGGTCGAGCTGCGCATCGACGGTCGCACGATCGGACCTCTCCTGTGCATCGGCCGCGACCCGGTCCAGCACCTCTTGAGCGACGGCAGCAGCCCGAGCCTGTGCCTCACCGGTGATCGCTGCAGCCCGAGCCTGGGCCTCTTGGGTGATCGCTGCAGCCCGAGCCTGGGCCTCTTCGGCGAGCGCTGCACCGAGGCTATCGACAGCGTCGAACGCCGCGCCGAAACGACGATAGTTCTCGGCCGGGGCCACGACTGGAGAGGGCTTCTGAAGAGCCATTTGGTCCTCGGAATTCTGGAAGGTCGCGCGGAGGCGCTAAAGCGCTTCGACGAAGTCGAGCGGCAGGTCGGAGACGGGCGAGGTTGTTAGGTCGATCTGGCCGATGTCGTCGGTCGCCAGCTTCATCAGCGACTGCGGGCGGCCAAATTCCAACGCGCTGCCGGCCGTGTAGAGGCTACGGGCCCACGGACGGAACGTGATGCCGATCTGCCCAGGCACGGCCTGCCCGGAGCCAGCGTCAGTCGGGTCCGCCGTGGTCAGCCCCGTGATGATGTGCATCCGCTGACCGATCGAAAAATACTGCCCTCGCGTGAGGTGACCGCCCTGCGTCCGTGTGAGCATTGCGCTCGTGGCGTTGGCGGCGACATTGGCCGCGAGGCTGAATTGCAGAACACCGGTGGTGTCGGGATTCAATCCGAAAGCCGGATCGGCGGCGGCATCCAGCGCGGCGAGGTCCGGGGTGATCCGCGCGCCCGTCAGCGGATCGATATTCCAGGGCGCTCCTCGGTAGTCGTAGGGGCCGACCAGGAACTCACCTGCCTGCCCGTCCAAGCCCGCGAGGAAGCCGCGCGCCTCAAGAAGCTCCTCGCGGGTCGTGATGTAGAAGCTGCCCTTGGCTTTCCAGAAGCCATTGGGCACGGCGACCGTCTGCTTCGTGCCTACGATCGAAGGGCTACCGCCCTTGCTATACGGTTGGATCCGCCAACCCTCGGTGTAGGGCGTCAGGATCGACGGAAATGACTGCGCCACGTCAGGTCACCGTGACCGTTTTAGGAGGCGTCGTGCTGGTGGCATCGAAGTAGCCCGAGCGGTTCAGCGAGACGATCCAGTAGGTAAACACCCCGGCGCCTGGGGCATCAGTGAGATCGAAGCTTTGGTTAGGGGAGCCCTGTCGCGTGGCGACCGTCACCGCTCCAGCAGGCGGCGTCGGGGCCCCAGAAGATCCGGCGACGCGCTTCACCTGCGAAGACCCGAAGTTCTCAGCATTCGGGGCGGTCCACGCGAGCATGGATTGGGTAACGCCGCCGTTCGCGACGAACCCGGTAGCCGGTCCGGTCGATACGGTGTCCGCCGTGGCCGTGATAAATTGCGATGCCGTCCAAGGCCCCTGCGTGCCGCCGTAGGCCGACCAGAACGCCAACTGGTATTCGTAGGTCACCCCGTCGTTGCGGTCGCTCGCTGTCACCGACCCATCGGCCTGCAGCAGCATCGGCTGCCATGCCGTGTCGTCCTGGCCCTGCTCCCGGATCTGGCCATGGAGTTCGTAAGCGGGATTCGATGGTGGGTCAGCGCTGACTTGGATGGCGAGACCGGTAACCGCACCTCCTACGGTGGAGCGCACGACCCTCGCGGCTGCCCCTGTCACGTCGGGGATGTTGATCGGCTGGGCCTGGGCCGATGGCCGTGCCGGTGCGACCCCCTCCTCACTCGCGGGATCCCACGCATAGGCCGAGGCATCGAGCGAGGAGAGCGCGATCTTACAGGTGGCGCCATCGCCGTTCTCGGTGAAGGCGGTGATCAGAAACGTGCCGTTGATCCCGAGCTCGGTGATCTGCAGCGTGATGATGCGCTGGTCGATACAGAGAAGGCCGTAGAGGTCGGTGGTGATCGTCAGCCGGTTCTGCGGGTTGGCCTTCGCCATCGCGATCTTGGCCAGGCGGCGCGCTTGGCTGTGCGACGTGACCATGCCGACGGTCAGATCCTGGGACACCACCTCGCCGCTGAGGGCCTGCGCCGCCAAATCATCCCAGGGGTCGCCCTCGGTCTGCTGGTAACCGTTGTAGGGGTCCGTGAAGGTGATCTTCAGCCGGTTGAAGGCCGCGAGCTTCCCGGCACCGTTGTCGAACTCGTAGCTGAGGATGTGCGGGTCAGTGATCGTGATGACGGGCGCGGTCCAAAGGCCGCCGCGGATCGCGATTTTGCCGTCCGGTGTCTGGTGCAGCTCGCCGTCGCAGGTAGCGAGCAGCTTGGCGAGCACGTCGGCCCGGCGCTCATTCCCCATGTCGAAGGTGCCGCTGATCGTATAGCGGCTCTCGGCCGTGCCATCCTTCCTTGTGACCGTCTGATCGCAGATGTCGGCGAACGCGGCGAAGGACTGGCCTGCCCCCATTCGGTGGCCCAGGTTCGAAGTTAGTGCATCGTCGGCCGTGTGACGATGGCGGGGTGAGCGAGCGGCGCTGATCTGCTCGGTTCCGTTGGCCAGATGACGACCTCCGGTGCAGG
>NZ_VRVF01000075.1:0-22399 GCF_008040045.1 Methylobacterium sp. WL8
CCCCGGTCGTCCCCGTCGTCTACCGCATCGACATGCGCGACCCCAACAGCCTGTTCACCTCCCAGGCCTTCCGCATGCGCAACCGCGACCTCGTCTACGTCTCCAACGCCCCCTTCACCGAAGTCTCCAAGGTCGTCAGCGTCTTCTCCACCGTCGCAGGACCCGTCGCCTCCGCCGCATCCGTCTACGCCTACGCACGCTAGGCGCCGACCGGACCCGCGCCGCCGCCGAACGCCGCCGCATAGCCCTCGCCGTCGTCCCCAGGCGCCGAGGGCGAGCCCGGCCGAGGCGGCGCCGCGTCGGGGCGGCACTACCGGGTCGAATAGGATCGAGCGGTCGCCGACGCTGCCGCGCGCACGCGCCGGCTTCGCCCCAGCAAGCCTTTCCCACACTACCACGCTCCAATTTTAAGCCCGTCCGGTCGCTCCCCGGATGGCTTCGACGTGGATCCGAGCCCGATGCCGCTCCTGGGCCCGGGCCGTCCATCGATTGGTCGGACTTAGACCGCGCAGCGCGCTCGCGCGATGTTCGGCGTGAAGATCGCGCCGTCTTTCGATCCGGACATCGTCGCACCGTGCAACTCCGCGTCGGGGGCGGACGCGGCAAAATGCATCCCAGGGCTACCTCATCGATACGGCGTTCGGCGTTCGGACACGCACAATCGATGCGCGCGCGACACCGGCAATTTATCCCAACAACGTTCGCTCAATAGGGCACAGACGGACAATTGCGCACAATTTAGTTCAGTCCGGGCTACATTCCCGAACGTTTGTGCGCATCGCCGCGGCTCTTGATCAGAGGATAGCGCCGGAGTACCGCCGATCCCGGTGGATTTCCTCGAAAAACGGGCGAAAACCACGAAATAATCTTGCCCGCCAACAAAACTGAGCTTACGGTCGGCACTATCATTCGAACTCACAATGACGGACCGAACAACATGAGCGAACCAGACGTCGACAGGGCCCGTTTCATCACGTTGGCCGCGGACATCGTCTCCGCCTATGTCAGCAACAATCACGTCCAGAGCGTCGAACTGCCGAAGCTCTTGAGCGATGTGCACGAGGCGATCGTCGGCGTCTCGGGCGCCAACGGGCCGGTCGCCGAGGTCGGGCCGCCGAAGGCGACCGCGCCGGAGATCCGACGCTCGGTGACGCCGGATTACCTGATCAGCTTCGAGGACGGAAAGCAGTACAAGACCCTGCGCCGGCATCTCACCCTGCGCGGCCTGTCGCCCGAGCAGTATCGCGCCAAGTGGGGCCTCGCGCCCGACTATCCGATGACCTCGCAAAGCTATTCGGAGCAGCGCTCCGAACTCGCCCGCGCCCTGGGCCTCGGCCAGCAGCGCCGCAAGAACGTGGCGAAGTCCGCCGCGCCCGAGCCGGTGGTCACCGAGGAGGCGGCAGCCGAAAGCGAGGCCGACGCCCCCGCCAAGAAGCCCCGCGCCGCCCGGAAGAAGAAGGACGCCTGAGGCTCCCACCGCTTCGGCAGGACTCTCCAGGACTTCCACGGCATCGAATGGCCGGAGGCGCGAGCGCGCCTCCGGCCATCCGGCGTCATGGGGTCCGCTCCCTCGGAACGTTCGACGCGGCCGGTTGCTTCCCGTCCGCGACAGGCGTCCCGGCATCGTTCGACAGCCGCCGACGGATATCCGAGCAGGAGCGAGACATGGCCATCCGCGACACGGCCTTCATCCGGACCGGGGACGGCACCCGGCTCTACGTCAAGGATTGGGGCACCGGCCGGCCGGTGGTGCTGATCCACGGTTGGCCCCTCGACGCCGACATGTGGGAGCACCAGATGCCGGCGCTGGCCGAGGCCGGCTACCGGGTCGTCGCCTACGACCGGCGCGGCTTCGGCCGGTCCGACCAGCCCTGGACCGGCTACGACTACGACACCTTCGCCGACGACCTGAAGGCGGTGCTCGACGGCCTCGACCTCCAGGACGTCGCCCTCGTCGGCTTCTCGATGGGCGGCGGCGAGATCGCGCGCTACATGTCCCGCCACGCGGGCGCACGGGTCACGAAAGCCGTGCTGGTCTCGGCGGTGACGCCCTACATGCTCAAGTCCGGCGACAACCCGGACGGCGTCGACGGCGGCGTCTTCCAGGGCATGATCGACGGACTCCGGAAGGACCGCCCGGCCTTCCTCGCGAACTTCGCCAAGACCTTCTTCGGCGCCGGCGTGTTCCATTCCCCAGTCTCGGCCGAGACGATGACCTGGGCCGGAAACCTGGCGATGCTGGCCTCGCCCAAGGCGACGACGGCCTGCGTGACCGCCTTCGGCACCACCGACTTCCGGGGCGACATGACGCATTTCAGGGTGCCGACCCTGGTAATCCACGGCGACGACGACCAGACCGTGCCGATCGACGTGTCGGGCAAAGTAGCCGCCGCCGCGATCCCCGGCGCCACGCTCGTGGTCTACGAGGGCGCGCCGCACGCGGTGCCGTTCACCCACGCCGAGCGGCTGAACGCCGACCTGCTGGCCTTTCTGAAGGGCTGAGCCGCGGTGCGCGGGCCGGCGGACCGGGCTCTCGCGCGCCGCATTCGACCGCGATAGACAGGCCGCGATCGCATGTCGGTCCGGGCCGTCCCACCGCGCGGACGGCCCGGCGCCCCGACGGCCTCGAGCGCCCGGAGTCCTGCATGCCCCATCCGTCTTCCCTCGCCGCCCTGGCCGTCGCGCTGATGCTGGCCGGCGGCCCCGCCGCCGCGCAGATGGCCAGGACGCCCGACAAGACGCCCGACAAGACCTCGGACGCGCCGCCGGCCCGGCTCGCGACGCCCGACAAGGCGGCGCCCGCAAGCAAGGGCGAGGTGCAGCTCTCCTTCGCCCCCGTCGTGAAGCGGGCGGCGCCCTCGGTGGTCAACGTCTACGCCTCGCACATCGACAAGCGGCCCAACGCCCGCACCAGCGCCATGGACGAGTTCATGCGCCGGTTCTTCGGCGCGGAAGGCGGGCGCGGGCAGGGCGGCTCCCCGGGCGAGCGGGCGCAGAAATCCCTCGGCTCGGGGGTGATCGTCGACGGGTCGGGCCTGATCATCACCAACAATCACGTCATCGACAACATGAACGAGGTCCGCGTCTCGCTGGCCGACCGGCGCGAGTTCGAGGCGACGATCGTGCTGCGCGATCCGCGCACCGACCTCGCCGTGATCCGCATCACCAACCCGGCCGGCGGCCTCGTCGCGATGCCGTTCGGCGATTCGGAGGGCCTCGAGGTCGGCGACTTCGTGATGGCGATCGGCAACCCGTTCGGCGTCGGCCAGACGGTGACGCAGGGCATCGTCTCCGCGCTGGCGCGCACCCAGGTCGGCTCGTCGGACTACCAGTTCTTCATCCAGACCGACGCCGCGATCAATCCGGGCAATTCCGGCGGCGCGCTCGTCGACCTGCGCGGGCACCTGGTCGGGATCAACACCGCGATCTACTCGCAGTCCGGCGGCAGCCACGGCATCGGCTTCGCGATCCCGGCGAGCATGGTGAAGGCCGTGGTCGAGACCGCCAAGAACGGCGCCACCACCGTGCGGCGGCCCTGGCTCGGGGCGCGCGTCCAGAGCGTGACGCCGGACATCGCCGAGAGCATGGGCCTCGACCACCCGACCGGCGTCCTCGTGGCGAGCCTGCAGGCCAAGAGCCCGGCCGACGAGGCGGGGCTGAAGCGCGGCGACCTGATCCTGACCGTCGACGGCCAAAACGTCGACGACCCGGAAGCCTTCGGCTACCGATTCGCGCTCAAGGGCATCACCGGCCAGACCAAGTTCGGCATCCTGCGCGGCACCAGCCGCAGCACCCTGCCGGTGAAGCTGGTGCCGGCGCCCGAGACGCGGCCGCGCGACGTGCTCAAGGTCCGCACCCGCTCGCCGTTCCTCGGCGCGACGCTGATCAACACCTCGCCCGCCGTGGCCGAGGAGATGCTGGTGGACTTCCCCGTCGACGGCGTCGCGGTGCAGGCGGTCGACGAGAACTCCATCGCGGCCCGCGCCGGCCTGCAGAAGGGCGACATGCTGGTCTCGATCAACGGCCAGCCGGTCTCCACGACGAAGGACGTCGAGCGCGCCACCCGCACGGTCCAGAACGCCTGGGAGGTCGCGATCAACCGCAACGGCGAGGTGCTGACCTCGATGTTCGGCGGCTGAGGCGGGGCAAGACGGGCCGAAGCCCGGCCTTCATACCAAAATTCGGTCGATCCCTTCGGGATGGCGGATTTGGGCTTCGCTCAGGCGGCCTGGAGCGCGAGGGCCTTGGCCTGGATCTCCTCGACCGGCGCCCCGATCAGGGCGGTGATCGCCTCCTTCGGCATCGGCGCGCCGAACAGGTAGCCCTGGCCGTAGTCGCAGCCCTGGTCCGACAGCCAGTCGACGCTGGCGTCGGTCTCGATCCCTTCGGCGGTGGTGACGAGCCCGAGGCTGGCGCCGAGCTTGATGATCGCGTCGACGAGCTTGGCCCGTTCCGCGCTCATGGTGATCGTGTCGACGTAGGTGCGGTCGATCTTGAGCTTGTCGAACTTCAATTCGCGCAGGTGGTAGAGGCTGGAATAGCCCGTGCCGAAGTCGTCGAGGGCGATGCGCACGCCGAGGTTCTGCAGCGAGGTCAGGGTCGTGCGGGCCGCCTCCAGGTCCTGGACCAGAGCCGTCTCGGTGATCTCGACCTCCAGGCGACTCGGGGAGAAGCCGGTCTCGGTGAGGATCGCGAGGATGCGCTCGCACAGCCACCGGTCCTGGAACTGCTGCGGCGCGATGTTCACCGCGAGCTGGAAGTGGGACGGCCAGTCGCGGGCGTCGAGGCAGGCCTGGCGCAGGAGCTTCATGCTGAGCTCGGAGATCAGGCCGGTCTCCTCGGCGATCCCGATGAAGCTCGCCGGGGCGAGCAGGCCGCGGACCGGGTGACGCCAGCGCGCGAGCACCTCGACGCCGACCAGCGTCTTCTCCGGCAGCGTCACCACGGGCTGGTAGAACGGCTCGATCTCGCCGTTCGCGATCGCCTCGCGCAACTCGCTCTCCAGCTGCGCGCGGGCCTTGAGCTCGAGGTCCATCGCGCTCTTGAACACGCGGAACACGCCGCGGCCGTCCTTCTTGCCCTGGTACATGGCGAGGTCGGCGGCGTGCAGCACCACGTCGGCGTCGGCCTGGTCGGCCGAGATCAGGGCGATGCCGATGGTCGCGCCGACCTTCAGCTCGTTGCCCTGCCACTGGATCGGCGCGGCGATGGAGGCGATCACCGCCTGGGCGAGGCGGGACAGGCCGTCGCTGCCGCCGTCGAGCGGCACGAGCAGCGCGAACTCGTCGCCGCCGAGGCGGGCCGCGAGGCCGCCCTCGGGGGTCAGGGCGGACAGGCGCTCGGCCACCGCGCACAGCACGGCGTTGCCGGCCGCATGCCCGTAGATGTCGTTGACCGGCTTGAAGCGGTCGAGGTCGACCAGCAGCACGGCCTGCGTCGGGACCAGGCTCGCGGCCGCCCGGCGGCGCTCCAGCGTCTCCAGGAACAGGCGGCGGTTGGCGAGGCCGGTCAGCACGTCGTGGCGCGCCACCGCCTCGGCCTCGGCGGCAGTGATGTCGCGCTCGCGCATCGCCACCCGCAGGAGCAGGGATTTCCGCAGGCTCGCCGCGAACACGGCCAGGCCCATCAGGGCGACCAGCATGAACGCGTTCGAGAGGTCGTTGGCGTGGATGAAGGCGTTGAGGCTGGAGAAGACCTGGAACTGGATGCCGATGATCCACAGGCAGCCGCAGATCATCAGCAGGCACAGGGCCTCGTAGAGTTCTCCCTCTCCCCAGCTGCCGCGTTTCCGGATCATGCGTCGTCCCCCGTGAGCGGGCTCGACAAGACCACCGGTGGACTTAAGGGATTCTCACGCGGCACGGCCGCTCGCGGCGTCACCGTTGCTTTCGCTGCGTCCGGACGAACACTTCGTCCGCTTGAGTTAACAGGGTGTTTTCCGAAACGAAGACGGTTGCGGCGATGGTGTCGCACGGGCTCCGCCCGGCCGGGTGGCCGGCGGCGCGCTTCCGTCGGCTTCTGCCGGGCGGCGCCTCTTGCCGAGCGTGGGCCGCAGGGTGTTGATGCGGGCATGCCCGACCTCTTCGCAACCGCCGGCCTCGACGCCTCGGCGCCCCGTCCGCTCGCCGACCGGCTCAGGCCGGGCACGCTCGCCGAGGTCGTCGGCCAGGACCACCTCACCGGCCCGGACGGGGCGCTGACGCGGCTGTTGCGCGGAAAAAGCTTCGGCTCGCTGGTGTTCTGGGGACCGCCGGGCACCGGCAAGACCACCGTGGCGCGCCTGCTCGCGCACGAGACCGACCTGCATTTCGAGCAGATCTCGGCGATCTTCTCCGGCGTGCCCGACCTGCGCAAGGTGTTCGAGGGGGCACGCAAGCGCCGGGCGACGGGGCAGGGGACGCTGCTCTTCGTCGACGAGATCCACCGCTTCAACCGGGCGCAGCTCGACGCCTTCCTCCCCGTGATGGAGGACGGGACGGTGACGCTGGTCGGCGCGACGACGGAGAACCCGTCCTTCGAGCTGAACGCCGCCCTGCTGTCGCGCGCCCGGGTCCTGCTGTTCCGGGCGCTGGACGACGCGGCGATCGCCAAGCTGATCGCCCGGGCCGAGGACCTGACCGGCCAGGCGCTGCCGCTCACCGAGGAGGCCCGGGGCGTCCTGGTCCGCATGGCCGACGGCGACGGGCGCGCGGCATTGACTCTGTGCGAGGAGATCTGGCGCTCGGCCAAGCCCGACGAGATCCTCGACGCGGAGGTGCTGCAGACCCTCGTCCAGCGCCGCGCGCCGATCTACGACAAGGCGCAGGAGGGCCACTACAACCTGATCAGCGCGCTGCATAAGACGGTGCGCGGCTCGGACCCGGACGCGGCCCTGTACTACCTGTGCCGGATGCTCGACGGCGGCGAAGACCGCCTGTTCATCGCCCGGCGCCTGGTGCGGATGGCGGTGGAGGATATCGGGCTCGCCGACCCGCAGGCCCTGGTGATCACGACGGCCGCCAAGGACGCGTTCGACTTCCTCGGCAGCCCCGAGGGCGAACTCGCGCTGGCGCAAGCGGTGATCTACCTCGCCTGCGCCCCGAAATCGAACGCGGCCTACGAGGCCTACAAGGCGGCGACCCGCATCGCGAAGGAGCACGGCTCGCTGCCGCCGCCGCGCACCATCCTCAACGGCTCGACCAAGCTCATGAAGCGGCTCGGCTACGGCGAGGGCTACCGCTACGACCACGACGAGCCGGAGGCGTTCTCCGGCCAGGACTACTGGCCGGAACGGCTCGGCCGCCAGCACCTCTACATGCCGACCGACCGCGGCATGGAAAGCCGCTACCGCGACCGGCTCGCGCATTGGGAAGAGCTGCGCCGGGAACGGCGCGGGGAGGGGTGATCGGCGCCGTGGACGTCCTGCTCAAAGGCGTGGCCGGCGGCCTCGTGACGATGGCGATCGTGCTGGCGTCGCGTCGCGGCAACGTCCTGCCCGGCATCCTGCCGTTGGCGCCGACCTTCGCGATCATCGCCCTGCTGGCGGTCGGCGCGAAGGGCGAGGCCGGCGCCTTCCGCGAGACCTGCCTGGCGGGCTTTCGCACGATTCCTGCTTACCTAGTCTTCCTCGCGGTGGCGTGGTGGATCGGCGGATCCTTCGACTACCGCCTGGCGCTCCTCGGCGGGCTCTGCGCCTGGCTCGTGGTCGCGCTCGCGCTGTTCCTCGGGCCGCGCTGGCTCTGAAGCGCTGGACCCCGCGCCCGCCAGCCTGTAGGGCAGCCGCCCCCACGAACACCGGCGAAAGACGACACTTGATGGCGGCCTGCGGCCTCGATTTCGGCACGTCGAACACGACGCTCGGACACCGCGCCCCGGCGGGTCCGCGCCTCGTTCCCCTGGAGGGGCGCCACCTCACCATCCCAAGCGCGATCTTCTTCGAGCCGAACCGCGCCGCGGTGATCGGGCGGGCGGCGACGGAGGCCTACCTCGAGGGAACGCCGGGCCGGATGATGCGCAGCCTCAAGTCGGTGCTGGGCTCGGGGCTGATCGACGAGACGACGCCGGTGGGCCGCGAGCGCGTGCGCTTCCGCGACGTGATCGGGCGCTACCTCGGCGCGGTGAAGGCGCGGGCCGAGGCCGCCGCCGGCGAGACCTTCGACACCGTGGTGCACGGGCGTCCGGTGCACTTCGTCGACGGCGACGCGGCGGGCGACCGCCGGGCCGAGGACACCCTGCGCGAGATCGCGCAAAGCATCGGCTTCCGCCACGTCTCGTTCCAGTACGAGCCGATCGCGGCGGCGCTCGACCACGAGCAGAGCGTCCGGCGCGAGGAGATCGCGCTGATCGCCGACATCGGCGGCGGCACCTCCGACTTCTCGATCGTGCGCCTCTCGCCCGAGCGTCACGCCAAGGCGGAGCGAGCCGACGACATCCTCGCCAACGACGGCGTGCGCATCGGCGGCACCGACTTCGACCGCTTCCTCAGTCTCGGCACGGTGATGCCGCTGCTCGGCCTCGGCAGCCCGATGAAGCGGGCCGAGCTGCTGGTGCCGAACGCCTACTTCCACGACCTCGCCACCTGGTCGAGCATCAACCGGCTCTACAACCCCAAGACCCTGCGCGAGATCGCCGAGATCATCCGCGACGGCGCGCGGCCGGACCTCGTCGAGCGGCTGCGCACGGTGGTCGAGCTGGAGCGCGGGCATTCGCTGGCCATCGCCGTCGAGGGCGCCAAGATCGCCGCCTCGAACGACGGCGCCTCGGACGTCGACCTCGACTGGGTCGAGCCCGGGCTCGCCGCCCCCGTGGACCGGACCGCCCTCGTCGCCCACACCGACACCCTGGCGACGCGGATCTCCGAGCGGGTCGGGCGCTGCCTCGCCCAGGCGGGCCTCACCGCCGACCGGATCGATTCGCTGTTCCTCACCGGCGGCTCCACCGGCCTGCCGCATGTCCGCCAGGGACTCACCGCCTGCCTGCCGGGCGCCCGCGTGGTGGAAGGCGACACCTTCGGCTCGGTCGGCATCGGGCTTACCCTCGAGGCGATCCGCCGGTCGGCGTGAGGGCGAAGGCATCAGCCCCCGAGGGCTGCCGACCGACGGATCCCCGACGGTGCCGAACGGCAGGACGACCCGACGCCGGCCTGCCGTGCGGGCGGCGCGAATTGTCGCCGGTGCGGGCGGGTGTTAACGCGCTTGCATGACAGGCAATCCACCACGCGGCGGCAAGGGTTCGGGCAAGGGTCCGGGGACGGGCTTTGGCAAAGGCGCAGGCAAGAGCGTCGGCAAGGGCTCCGGCCGGCCGCCCTCGCCGAAATCCGCCGAGGGCAAGGCTGCGGCGAGCAAGGGCGCGAGCCGCGGCCCCCGCTCCGGCGCGCCCGGAAAAACCCGGTTCGGCCGCCCGGAGCGGGCCGGCACCGGCCCGCGCACCTCGGCCCTGGCGGCGGCCCAGCGCGCGGCCCAGCTGCGCGGCGACGACGCGACCGCGCGCTCGCCCTGGGGCGAGGTCGAGGGTGCCGACCCGGCGCCAGCAGCGCGCGGCGGCCTCGGCGACGCTCGCCTCCGGCGTGCAGACGCTCACCGTCGAACCCGACGAGGCCGGGATGCGGATCGACCGCTTCCTCACGGCCCGCTTCCCGCAACTGCCCTTCGCCCGCGTGCAGAGCATCGTCCGCAAGGGCGAGCTGCGCGTCGATGGCAAGCGTGCCAAGCCGAACGACCGGCTCGAGCCGGGCATGGCCGTGCGGGTGCCGCCGCTCAAGCTCGACCAGCCGGCCGACCGCCCGCGCAACCCGGTCCGCGACCAGGACGACGCCGAATTCATCCGCTCGCTGGTCCTCTACGAGGACGCGGACATGATGGTGCTGAACAAGCCCTTCGGCCTCGCGGTGCAGGGCGGCTCGGGCACCGTCCGGCACGTGGACGGGCTGCTGGAGGCGCTGGCCGGCCCCGACGGCTCGAAGCCGCGCCTCGTCCACCGCCTCGACAAGGACACCGCCGGCTGCCTGATCGTCGCCAAGACCCGGGTCGCGGCGGCGACGCTCGCCAAGAGCTTCCGCTCGCGCGCGGCGCGGAAGATCTACTGGGCGCTCACCGCCGGCGTGCCGCGCACGCCGCAGGGCCGGGTCTCGACCTACCTCGTCAAGGAGGAGCCGACCGACGCCGACGCCCGCATGCGAATCGCCCAGCACGGCGAGGAGGGCGCAACCCACGCGCTGACCTATTACGCCACCGTCGACCAGGCGGCGCAGAAGGTGTCGTGGCTGTCGTTCAAGCCGGTGACGGGGCGGACCCACCAGCTGCGCGCGCACGCGGCCCATATCGGACACCCGATCGTCGGCGACCCGAAGTATTTCTCGGTCGAGAACTGGGCGCTCCCCGGCGGCATCCAGAACCGGCTCCACCTGCTCGCCCGCCGGATCGTGATCCCGCATCCGCGCACCGGCAAGCCGATCGACGTGAGCGCGCCTCTGCCGCCGCACATGGCGCAGAGCTGGAACCTGCTCGGCTTCGATGCCGCCCGCTACGACCCGATCGTCGACGCGCCGGAGGCGTGAGGCCAAATCGGCGACACCCCGGAGGCGCGCGGCCAAATCGGCGACGCCCCGGAGGCGCGCGGCCAAGCGTTCGTGATCGCGAAGGCGGCCCGCGCGTCGTGCTCTGCGGCGCCGCGAGGGTTGGCAACCGCCCCGCGAGGCTCATATCCTCGAACGGCAGCGAAGCGCCGGCCCTTCGCTGCGCGCGACCGAGCCTAACTCGACCCCCGAGCCTAACTCGACCCCCGAGCCTAACTCGACCCCGTGGTGAGACCCGATCGACATGAAGCTCACGACGCTGGCCTGCCTCGCCGCCCTTTGCGTGATCGGTCCCGAGACCCTCTCGATTGCCGCCCCGGCTGCGGCCCCGGGCGCCCAGGCGCAGCCGTCGCTCGGCCGCGCCGGCCCGCCCGGCGTCCGCGCCGGCGACAAGCGGCGGCGCTCCTACGCCGCCTGCAACCGCGCCTCGCATGCGCGCGCGCTCCAGGGCGGCCGCCGCCGCCGCTTCCTGATCCGGTGCAAGCTCGGCTACGAACGGCCGCGCACCCCCTCGGCGCAGCAGCAGCAATCGCAGCCGTTGCAGCAACAGGCGCCGGCCTCGGCCCCCGCGCCCGCCCCGATGACGGCGCCCGCGCCAGCCGAGCGCAAGCCGTGAGGCGGCCCCGCCGTCCCGGCGCGTGAAGCTCGTCGTCTTCGACGTCGACGGCACGCTGGTCGACAGCCAGCACCTGATCGTCGCCGCGCAGGGCACGGCCTTCGCCGAGAACGGCCTGCCGGCGCCGAGCCGCGCCGAATCGCTCTCCGTGGTCGGCCTGTCGCTGCCGCAGGCCTTCCGCCGCCTCGTCGGCGACGACGGCCCGGTCGCTGCCCTGTCGGAGAGCTACAAGCGCGCCTTCAACGCGCTGCGCCTCGACCCGGATTACGAGGAGCCGCTGTTTCCCGGCATGGGCGAACTGATCGCGCGCCTGCACGCCCGCGACGACGTGCGACTCGGGATCGCCACCGGCAAGTCGCGGCGCGGCGTCGACCACCTCGTCGCCTTCAACGGCTGGGAGGGTTGGTTTTCCACCACCCAGACCGCCGACGACGCCCCCTCCAAGCCCGATCCGGCGATGTTGAACCAGGCGATGGCGGAAGCGGGCGTCGGCCCCTCCGCCACCGTGATGGTGGGCGACACCTCCTACGACATGGCGATGGCGGTGGCGGCAGGCGCCGCCGCGGTCGGCGTGGCCTGGGGCTACCATCCGCCCGGCGCCCTGTTCGGCGCCGGCGCCGTGACCGTGGTCGAGACCGCCGCGGCCCTGGGGGACCTGTTCCGCGACCCCGCGGAGCGCTGAGCGGGCTCGCGAAACCATGCGCGATCCCTTAATCTCCGAGCCATGAGCGACGACGTCACCCAAGATTGGCTGGGACAGCCTTCCGACACCCCGCGCCCCGACCCGATGCGGGCGGTGCGCGACCACGGCAAGCCGGTGCTGCCGAAGCGCTTCTACAAGGAGACCGGGTTCGCCGAGGGCGAAGGCGGCTTCCGCCTGACGCTGGACGGGCGCCCGGCCAACACCCCGGCGCGCAACCCGCTGGCGGCGCCGACGCGGGCGCTGGCCGAACGCCTCGCCGCCGAGTGGGCGGCGCAAGGCGAGACCATCGACCCCGCGAAGATGCCGTTCACGCGGCTGATCAACACCGCGATCGACGGCGTCGCCCCGCGCATGGCGGCCGTGGCCGAGGACCTGTGGCCCTATGCCGGCACCGACCTCGTCGCCTACCGCGCCGGCACGCCCGAGCGGCTTGTGGCGGCGCAGGCAGAAGCCTGGGACCCGATCCTCGATTGGGCGCGCGAGGCTCTGGGCGCCCGGCTGATCCTCAGCGAGGGCGTGATGCACGTCACGCAGCCGGAGGATTCGGTGACGGCTCTGCGCGCGGCGGTCTCGGCGATCGACGACCCGTTCCGGCTCGCCGCCTTCCACACCCTGACGACGCTGAGCGGATCGCTGCTGATCGCGTTGGCCGTGCTCGCCGGGCGCCTCACCGCTGAGGAGGGCTGGGAGGCCGCCCACGTCGACGAGACCTACCAGACCGCCGTCTGGGGCGCGGACGAGGACGCCGCGACGCGGCTCGCCGGACGCAAGGTCGAGTTCCTGGCCGCCGCCGAGGTGGCGGCGCTGGCCCGCTAGGCGCAGCTCGCGCGGACCGGAAAATTCGGCTTTTCGCCGGGCCAAAACAGGTTCAATTCCCCGGCGCGGAACTGCATGCTAAGGCGCTGTTCAAGCTTGGGCACGCCGTCCTGATCGGGCGGCCTGCGCAAGGAACAAGAACTCCCTACGCCTGAGGCAGGACCGCTCGACCCATGAAGGACATCCTGGAAAAGCTCGAGGAGCGCCGGTCGCTCGCCCGTCTCGGCGGCGGCGAGAAGCGGGTCGACGCCCAGCACAAGCGCGGCAAGCTCACGGCGCGCGAGCGCATCGAACTCCTGCTCGACCACGGGTCGTTCGAAGAGTTCGACATGTTCGTGCAGCACCGCTCGACCGATTTCGGGATGGAGAAGCAGAAGATCCCCGGCGACGGCGTCGTCACCGGCTGGGGCACCATCAACGGCCGCACCGTGTTCCTGTTCTCGAAGGACTTCACGGTGTTCGGCGGCTCGCTGTCGGAGACGCACGCCGCCAAGATCGTCAAGGTCCAGGACATGGCGCTGAAGATGCGCGCCCCGATCATCGGCATCTTCGACGCCGGCGGCGCGCGTATCCAGGAGGGCGTGGCCGCGCTCGGCGGCTACGGCGAGGTGTTCCGCCGCAACGTCATGGCGTCCGGCGTGATCCCGCAGATCTCCGTCATCATGGGCCCGTGCGCGGGCGGCGACGTCTACTCGCCGGCCATGACCGACTTCATCTTCATGGTCCGCGACACGAGCTACATGTTCGTCACCGGCCCCGACGTGGTGAAGACCGTCACGAACGAGGTCGTCACCGCCGAGGAGCTCGGCGGCGCCAAGGTCCACACCACGAAGTCGTCGATCGCCGACGGCTCGTTCGAGAACGACGTCGAGGCCCTTCTTCAGATCCGCCGCCTCGTCGACTTCCTGCCGGCCAACAACATCGACGGCGTGCCGGAGATCGAGAGCTTCGACGACCCCTTACGCCTCGACAAGTCGCTCGACACCCTGATCCCGGACAACCCGAACAAGCCCTACGACATGGGCGAGCTGATCCGCCGCGTGGTCGACGAGGGCGACTTCTTCGAGATCCAGGCGGCTTACGCCCGCAACATCATGACCGGCTTCGGCCGGATCGAGGGCCGCACGGTCGGCTTCGTGGCCAACCAGCCGATGGTGTTGGCGGGCGTGCTGGACGCGGACGCCTCGCGCAAGGCCGCCCGCTTCGTGCGCTTCTGCGACGCCTTCTCGATCCCGATCGTGACCTTCGTCGACGTGCCGGGCTTCCTGCCGGGCACCGCGCAGGAATACGGCGGCCTGATCAAGCACGGCGCCAAGCTGCTCTTCGCCTACTCCCAGGCGACGGTGCCGCTCGTCACCATCATCACGCGAAAGGCCTTCGGCGGCGCCTACGACGTGATGGCCTCCAAGCACGTCGGCGCCGACCTGAACTACGCCTGGCCCACCGCGCAGATCGCGGTGATGGGCGCCAAGGGCGCGGTTGAGATCATCTTCCGCAGCGAGCTCGGCGACGCCGACAAGATCGCCGGCCGGACCACCGAGTACGAGGACCGCTTCCTGTCGCCGTTCGTGGCGGCAGAGCGCGGCTACATCGACGAGGTGATCATGCCGCATTCCACCCGCAAGCGCATCGCGCGGGCGCTGGGCATGCTGCGCACCAAGGAGATGGAGCAGCCCTGGAAGAAGCACGACAACATCCCGCTCTGAGGACGGGCTGAGATCGTCGCACACGTCGGCGCTCGCATCGGGGAGCGCCGACGTGTGATACTGGCTTTCGATATCATATGAAGCTCAGCGGGCGGCATCGGGCGACGCTGGCGGCGATCCTCGCCGACCCAGTGCGCTCGGGCGTCGTCTGGACCGACATCGAGGCCCTGATGATCGCCTGCGGCGCGGAGGTCACGGAGGGCCGGGGATCGCGAATCCGGGTCGCGCTGAACGGCGTGCGCGCCGTATGCCATCGGCCCCATCCGCAGAAGGAGACGGACGAGGGCGCGGTCAAGTCGGTGCGACGCGTCCTGTTCGAGGCCGGAGTCACGCCATGACGACGATGCCGTATCGAAACTACGAGGCGTCCGTCGAATACGACCCGGAGGCCGACCTCTTTCACGGCGAGATCCTGGATCTCCGCGACGTGATCACGTTCCAGGGCCGGTCCGTCGACGAGTTGAAGCAGGCGCTCGCCGACAGCGTCGAGGATTACTTGGCGTTCTGCGCCGAGCGCGGGGAAGAGCCCGCGAAGGCCTATTCCGGGCAGTTCGTCGTGCGCGTCGAGCCGGGGCTGCATCGCGCGTTGGTCTCGTCGGCGCGCAGGGCCGGGATCAGCCTCAACAAGTGGGTCGCCCGCACCTTGGAGCAGGCGGCCGACTGAGACGGCCCGCCGCGTTCAGCTCCGGTCGCTGTGCTCGATCACGGCGCACATGGTCAGCGGCCCCTTGTCCGTGCCCGAGACGGAGCAGGTGATGCGGGCGCCGCCGGCGTCGACGTTGCTGTGGCGCAGGCGGCTCGCGGCCTCGCGGGCCTTGTGGGCGGCGGCCTCGATCACGTTGGCGCCGATCCCGGTGACGGCGTGGCCGGCCTTGCCGAACAGGGCGTAGTAGCCGTCGGGCGGGGCCTCGCCGCGGAACTGCG
Organism: Methylobacterium sp. WL8; assembly: GCF_008040045.1. Classification (NCBI taxonomy): domain Bacteria; kingdom Pseudomonadati; phylum Pseudomonadota; class Alphaproteobacteria; order Hyphomicrobiales; family Methylobacteriaceae; genus Methylobacterium; species Methylobacterium sp. WL8. The sequence continues at coordinate 15,318 of NZ_VRVF01000075.1, forward strand.
CGCCGACCGAGGAGAGCTGCGGGCCGCCGCAGGACAGCGTCAGGGTGGTGCCGTCGCCCGCCGAGAAGTTGGCGAAGTCGGTGCTGCGGTTGCCGGGGCTCGCCGCCGTCTCCTTCGCCACCTTGTCGATCAGGTCGCCGCATTCGTCGGCGAGCGCCGGGGCGGGCAGGGCGAGGATGAGGCCGACGAGAAGTGCGCGCATGCGGCGAACCTAGCGTGTCGGCCCGAAACGGCCAGCGCCCGCGCCTGAGGCGTCTCGCCGCTCAGGCCGTCGCGGGACCGTCCCCGAGTTCGAGAAGCACGATCTCGGGGGGCACGCCGAGCCGGACCGGGATGCGGCTGACGCCGAAGCCGCCCGACACGATCATGTGGCGGCCCTGCGTGACCACGTGGCCGTAGGAATAGTCGTGCCCGTGGATCGGGCGGATCGCCGGCGAATGGCCGAACAGGCGGATCTGCCCGCCATGGGTGTGGCCGGCGAGCGTGAGCGACACGCGCTCCGGCACGTCGACGAAGGCGTCCGGCTCGTGGATCATCAGGATCGCCGGCGCGTCGTCCGTGATCTTGGCCATCGTCGCGGGCAGGTCGTCGCGGCCGCTGTCGTCGTCGAACATCAGGAACGGCTGCTGGTCGCCGAGGCCGGCGACCCAGAACGGGTGCCCGTCCTTGGTCAGGCGCAGGGCGTCGTTCTCCATCACCGGGATGCCGACGGCCTCGAGCACGCGGCGCGCTTCCGGCACGCCGCCGCGGGCGGCCTGAGCCTCCGCGTCGTCCCACCAATCGTGGTTGCCGAGGATCGAGTAGGTGCCGAGCGGCGCGCGCAGGCCCGCGGCGATGCGGGCGAAATCGGGAAGCGGCACGCGCTTCCAGGCGATCCGACCGGCGGCCGGATAGTCGCCGAGCATCAGGATCAGGTCGGGTGCCAGCGCGTTCGTGGCGTCGACGATCTCGGCGACGCGGTCGAGCGGCATGAACGGCTCGCAGACGTGGAAGTCGGCGAGCACCGCGACCTTGAGGGAGAGGCCCGGGGTCCAGTGCGGCAGGCGCGGGGCGTAGCGGGTCACCACGAGGCGGTGCAGCGGCTCGACCCCGAAGGCGTAGGCGCCGGTGGACAGCCCCGCCGCGGCCAGCGTGCCGCCGAGACCGGTCAGGACCTGCCTGCGGCTCGGCAGGATCAGCATGGAAGCCTCGGGTTCGCGTCGGTCGAGCATCCCTGGCCTCACACTCCGGCGAAAGCGCGGCGTGGACCTGGACGCGAACGACGATGACGCGAACCCGTCGAGAAACCCTGAACCGGACCGCAGAAAGCGGACCGGATCATGCTCCCGAATCGTGGGATCGCTCAGTCGAGCGGCACGTCCTCGTGCACGATGCCGAGCACGCCCTTGAGGTTGGTCCGCGGGGCGGCCTTGCCGGCCGGCTTCACCGAGTGGGCGGCGGCGGCGAGCGCCGGAAGCGCGAGGGGGCGGAAGCCGTAGCGGGCCTCGGCCTGGTCCATCTGCCGGCGCTCGGGCTCCTGTGCCTGGGCCTGCGTCTCCGAACCTTGCATCGCATCGGGGGCGTACATGGGATTTCCGTCCTGTGGTCGTTCGCACGGCGATGGCGCCGCCGCATGCTGCCCCCACGCCGCTCCAGGGCGATGGCGAGCGATTCGAGATCATCCGCCGGATCTGGAGCCGGCGGATGATCGATAAGGATGCAGTCGGCATGAACGCAGGCTTAAGAAATCGCCGCCGCATCGCAGCATTCGACGCACACGAAATCCGGTGTCAGGCGGCCGGCATTGCCTCCAGCCCCTCGGCCCTGATCCAGTCGGCGGTCCGGTCCAGCGCCCGGGTGAGGCGGTCGAACAGGGCGTCGATCTCGTCGGCCGTGATGATCAGCGGCGGGCAGACGGCGATGCGGTCGCCCATCAGGAACCGGACGATCAGCCCTTCCGCTTGCGCGAAGGCGACGCAGCGGGCGGCGACTCCGGCCTTCGGCTCGTACTGCCGGCGCGACGCCTTGTCGGCGACGATCTCGAGCCCGCCGATCAGGCCGAGGCCGCAGGCTTCGCCGACGATCGGGTGTTCGGCGAGGCGCGACAGCCGCGCCTGGAAGTGCGGCGCCTTGGCTGCCACGCCCTCGACGATGCGCTCGCGCTTGTAGATCTCGATGGTCTTGAGCGCGACGGCGCAGGCGACGGGATGGCCGGAATAGGTGGTGCCGTGCCCGAACGTGCCGATCTTCAGGCTCTGCGCGCGCATCGCCTCGTAGAGCGGCTCGTCCACCGAGACGCCGCCGAGCGGCACGTAGCCCGAGGTCAGCGCCTTGGCGAAGGACAGGGTGTCGGGGCGCATGCCCAAAGCCTCGCTGCCGAACCAGGTGCCGAGGCGGCCGAAGCCGCAGATCACCTCGTCGGCGATGAAGCGCACCTCGTAGCGGGCGAGCACCGCCTGGATCGCGGCGAAGTAGCCCTCCGGCGGGACGATGGCGCCGCCGGCGCCCATCACCGGCTCGGCAATGAAGGCGGCCACCGTCTCCGGCCCCTCGCGCAGGATCGTGGCCTCGAGCTCGTCGGCCAGCCGCTGCGAGAAGGCGGCCTCCGTCTCGCCGGGTTCGGCGAAGCGGTAGAAGTGCGGGCAGCCGACATGAAGGAAGCCGGGCAGCGGCAGGTCCCAGTCGGTGTGGTTGGCCGGCAGGCCGGTCATCGAGGCGGTGGCGATGGTGACGCCGTGATAGCCGCGCTGGCGCCCGATGATCTTCTTCTTCTTCGGCCGGCCCAGCGCGTTGTTGAGGTACCAGGCCAGCTTGACCTGCGTGTCGTTGGCTTCCGAGCCGGACGAGGTGAAGAAGATCTTCGAGGTCGGGACCGGCATCAGCTCCTTCAGCACCTCGGCCAGCTCGATCGCCGGGTCGTGGCTGCGGCCGGAGAACAGGTGGGTGAAGGGCAGCTTGGCCATCTGCTCGCGGGCGGCCTCGACGAGCTCGCCGTTGGAATAGCCGAGCGCCGTGCACCAGAGGCCCGCCATGCCCTCGATGTAGGGCCGCCCCTCGGTGTCGTAGACGTGGACGCCGTCGCCGCGCTCCAGCACCAGCGGGCCGGCGCTGCGGTGCGCGTCGAGGTTGGTGTAGGGGTGGATCAGGGTTTCGACGTCGCGGACGGCGAGGTTCGAGAGCATGCGGGCGATCCGGTGCTGTGGCGCGTTGGCCCGCCACACTACCGACCCGATGCGGGCTCAGGTACCCCGACACGTTCGCGCGGCCTCGGGCCGCGCCCCTTTCGTAACCCAGACGCCGCGACGCGATGCTCGATCCCGCCACCATCGTCGCGACGCCGGCCCCCGGCCGGGCCTGCGGCGCCTGCACCCTGTGCTGCAAGGTCTACGACGTGCCCGCCGTCGAGAGCCTCGCCGGGCAATGGTGCCGCCACACCAAGGCCGGGCGGGGCTGCGCGATCCACGCCGACCGGCCCGACCATTGCCGCGCCTTCCACTGCCTGTGGATGACCGAGAGCTGGCTCGGCCCCGAATGGAAGCCCGACCGCGCCAAGATGGTGCTCAGCCTCGATCCGGTGAGCCGCAACATGAACGTGCAGGTCGACCCCGGCCAACCGAAGGCCTGGACGCGCGAGCCGTATTACGGCCAGCTGAAGGCCTGGGCCGCATCCTCGCTGCCGATGAAGCGCCACGTCCTCGTCCACCTCGACAAGGCGACGACGGTGGTGCTGCCCGACCGGGACGTACCGCTCGGGACACTGACGGCCGACGACCGCATCGTGATGCGCGAGCGCATGGGCTCGCGGGGGCCGACCTTCGAGATCGAGGTGGTCCGCGGCGCCTAGCGCGTCTTTCGTGGTGCCGAGATCACGGACGGTGACTTGCCTCGTCGCGTGGTCGAGGTCGCCCTGTGCACGCCTTCCTACACCTTGCGCGAAACTGCTCCGGTTGTGGAAACCCCTGTCGCTACACTTACGCCTGACTGGTCGCGCCTGACTGGTCGCGCCTGACTGGTCGCGCCTGACCGGTCGCGCCTGACCGGTCGCGCCTGACTGCTCGAACGGGGCGAGCTTCCGCCGCGCCCTTCCCGACGTCGGTCCCTTCGGTAATCCGTCAGCTGACAGGTGGCACCGGCCGCCGGCTGAGGTCCGGCGCCTTCTCAATCGCCGTCGTCACACAGGGCCATGATGCGCGCATGGACCACATCGACCGGCCCGCAGGACCACGGATGTTGCCTTCGAGACAATAATCGAAATCCTGTTTCTCGAGCAGCGCCCCGAATTGTTCTGCGATGAAACGGCGAATGTCGGCGTCGGCCCGCCGAACCTCGTCGACGATCTCTTCACGTCCATCGACGACCAAGAGGACACTTTCCAGATCACAGCTGCCGAGAAGATCTCCTCCGCCGCGACCGAGGTATGCCTCGAACTTCGTCGCGAGGAAAAACTCGGGCTTCAGTATTTTGATGATAGTTTCCTTTGCGAGCGGACAATCGGTCGCCGTCGCAATTCCCCTGGCATACCATCGATTCGCGAAGCCGAGGATGTTCGCATCATCGATGCATCACGTCGACCTTGAGGCCGGAAAGCGTCATTCGGCATATGACCGAGTCTTCGGACGCTTCGACGAAACCCTTCGTCCGCAATCGTGCCTGCAAGGCGGCCCATGCCGGATAACCGGCCAGATCGACGATCAAGTCCACGTCGTCCGTTGCCCTGACGTCTTCGAGGGTGACCGCATCGGTGATGAACAGGGCCGTCGTGCAACCGCCGACGAAGACCAACCGGGGGCGGAGATCGGTACCAAGAGCCTGGCGACGAGCGTCAGCATCTCGAGCAATCGACCCCGAACGCTCATGTCCCGAGCAGCCGTTTCGAAAGCCGTTCCTTCGCCAAGCCCGCCTCGCGCTGGTTCCCGAGCCTGATGGCGTCGACGAGGGCGAGGTCTTCGTAGAGACGCACGTCGTTACGCGCCGCCTCCGGAACACTCTTGAACAACGGCGAGACGGATTGGCCGATATCGCGCCCTCCCGGGTCCGGCCAGACGTAGATGTAATTGCCGGCGCTCAAGAGTGCGCTTTTCAACATCGGCGCGCAGAACGCGGTCGGCAGCCCGCGTGTCATCGCCCCGGGCGAGGCAGGAAACACGAATTTCAGGCCATGAACGATGAAGTCGTAGAGATTTCGGCGATTGGGCTTCGGCCGACCCGTCGTGCGATCCTTGATCGCCATGCCATTTGAAAGAATACGCTTGAACGAAGCGCCGATCTCGGTCTTGCTGGTCCCCAATTGGGATTCGAGCCCGCGAACGGAATAGGGCGCCTCGGCCCCGAGGTGCGATCGGATGCCGTCAGCGCCGGTTTCTTCCTCCTGCTGAAGGCTCACGAGCTTCAACAGGACGACGACATCCTGGCTCTTCATTACGCTCATGCGCGTACGTCCTCTGTCCTAGGACTAAGGACACTCGGTCACGGGGAGAGATGCGCGTCAACGGGGCGATACGCTTCGACCTTCCTTCCCGGCCATACGTCGAAAGCGAAGGGCACCGATCCTCGGATGTCCCGCCGAAACCACGGCGGCTTCGAGCGACCGGCATCGTCAAAGCGGTGGTGCCAGGAGTCCCCGGGGCAACCGTCGATCGGCCGCCCTTAACCCCTCCGCAACCATACCGCGCGATAAATTCCCGACCGCCATCCTCGCACCGGAACCAGCCGGGAGGATCGTCGGGTGTGGCTTATCGAGTACGGGTCGGTTCGGCGTGGGCACGAGACGAGGACGACGCGGACGGAGCTTCATCGGGCTCGGCACCGCCTTCACGCCCTGGATGGCCGGCCTCGGGCTGCTGGTCTCCTTCACGGCGAGCGCCGGCACCGAGACCAGCTTCGGGTCCAGCCGGCTCGTCGAGAGCGACGTGCGCCTGGTTCCGGCGCTGCCCGCCGGCACCGTGCTGATCGGCGCGAGCCTGCGCCGCGACGGCGCCGGCGCGATGCTCACCATCGAGCGGGCGGACGCCGTCCGCATCCGCCGCCGCGTCGGCGACGAGCCGCTGCAGGCCGACCTCAAGGCCGAGGCGCGGGTCTTTCCGATCGTCCAGCGCAGCGGCAAGGGCGATCCGGCGCGCGCGCCGGGGCCGAGCTTCGAGCGCACGGCCGCGTCGCTGCGCGAGGCCGGCGCCTCGCTGCTCTTCGCCAACCTCACCGGCAACGTCACCGGCCTGCTGACGCCGGGCGCCGCCACCTGGAACCCGGACCTCGAACCCGAGGCCGGCTTCGTGCCGGTGCCCGACCTCGGCCTCGGACGCGCCGATCCCGGCACGACCGCCGAGGACGACGCACGGGCCGAGGCCGACGAGGAGCGCCGCTCCGACGGCTCGACGCCGCCGGTGCCGCGCGCCGTGGCCCTGTCCTCGACGACGCCGGCTCCGGCCGACGCCACCCCGATCGAGGTCGCCTCGGCCAGCCTGATGCTGCCGGGATTCACCATCCGCACCGACCGGGCCGAGGCGCCGGCGGTCCAATCCGTCCCCGAGGACGCCCGCCACCGCTACGCCGACCTGATCGGGCCGGACGCCATGGACAAGGAACAGCGCTGCCTCGCGGAGGCCGTGTACTTCGAGTCGCGCAGCGAGCCCGAAGCCGGCCAGGCCGCCGTCGCCCAGGTGGTGCTGAACCGCGTGAAGAGCGGACTCTACCCGTCCAACGTCTGCGGGGTCGTCTACCAGAACCGCCACCGCTACATGGGCTGCCAGTTCTCCTTCGCCTGCGAGGGCAAGGCCCTGCGCATCACCGATTCGGGCTCGTGGGCCACCGCCACCCGCATCGCGCAATCGGTGATCGAGGGGCGGACCTACCTCGCCGAGGTCGGCGACGCGACCCACTACCACGCCGACTACGTGAAGCCCGGCTGGTCGCGGCGCCTGCGCAAGATGGACGTCATCGGCCGGCACATCTTCTACGAACTCAAGCCGGGGCAGACGTAAGAGTCTGTCCGGCATCATAATGTTTTCTGACAGAGCTTTCGGGTCATGAGGCGGATGGAGGCCAAGAGGACGAACGCTCGCCCTTTCCGGCTTTTGCATTCCCAATCCTTCGCGAGACGGCGGCAG